>CALPSK010000107.1 GCA_943326215.1 Sediminibacterium ginsengisoli
GGAAAGATGTTCTCTGTCTGAACTCTAATTTGACCTTTTTGCATAGTTCTGTTGTTTAGCTCTATACTAGCAAACAGGGTACCAAAGCCCAAATTCTGCCAAGCTGTCAAGCAATAAGCCGAATGAGGCTAGTTTTTGAGCCAGGCTGCGCCAGTACAGCGCTTCCCCCTAAACAAAATGTCACTTTATTAAATATAGATAATAGTAAAAATGAGAGTAAAAAAATCTATAAAATGACCCTAAAAACTATATTTATTGCATCTTTAATTATGCATAAAATCTAAAAAAAATATTTCTTGTAATTAAGTTTTTTGGAAATAAATAAAACAATATTTTCATCATCTGTTAAAGTTTAATGAAAGCCAATTGCTAAGTTTTATTTTTATAATGACTTAAAAATTGGCTATTTAAAAAAGTAACCTGCAATACACAACTTGATTATTCTAAAGTACTTAATTCTACTTCTGTAAGAAAAACACAAGAAATCCGGTTTTATTATATATATTTATTATATGAAAAGAATTTCAAAAATATTCAAATTAATAGTTTTTGTATTTGTTTTTGTTTTGCAAAATAAGATTGAAGTATCTGCTCAAAGAAAATCGAGTTACGTAAAACCCTATGTAACCAGGAGTGGGAAAATAGTAAGTGGACATTATAGAAAATCTTACAGTACAAGCCCCAGTGTTTTTAAAAATAGGGCGAAAAGCAGGAATTACTATCAAACAAAAGGAAAATACACAAGAAGAAGAAAATAATGGAAGATCAATCAAAAAGTAAAGAAAACGTTTTTGGTGGCTTAAGCTTAATTATATTAATACTTTCACTTTATGTATTAGTATCATTAGTAGTTACTACTTTTTTCTCAGTAACACCAGAGGTGCACAAAATATTGCTACAAATAGACAATTTTATATGCATAATATTTTTAATTGATTTCTTTTACAGGTTTTATCAAGCACCAAATAAAATGAAATTTTTGAAATGGGGGTGGATAGATTTTATATCAAGTATCCCATTTATTGATTTCTTAAGAGTAGGAAGATTGTTAAGATTATTGCGATTATTGAGAATTTTAAGAGCATTTAAGTCTGTGAAGCATATTGTAGAACATGTATATAAAGATAAGTCTAAGGGGCTATTGTCGACTGTTGCAGTAATTGCATTTTTAATGGTCCTTTTTTCATCAATAACAATTCTTCAAGTTGAGACTGCGCCAAATAGTAATATCAAAACTGCAGAGGATGCTTTATGGTGGTCTTATACTACCTTAACCACTGTGGGTTACGGAGATAAATATCCAGTAACAACAGAGGGAAGATTAATTGCGGCAGTACTAATGACAACTGGTGTAGCACTATGCGGTACTTTTGCAGGGTATATTGCTTCCCTTTTAATATCTAAGAAAGAAGATTAAACCTTTATCTGATCAGCTGTAATTGTAATTAAGTCTTTTTCGTTTGGATTTGCTAGCTTAGAAATATGGTTAGCATGTTCTTGGATTATTTTTTCAAATAGATTTCTGACATATCTACCGTTTCCAAAATCTTCAGCTTTATTAGTTGTAATTGATTCGAAGTGACGAGTTAATTTTTCTTTTGCAAGATCATCTATTTCATATTCATTTTTATTGGCTAAAGACACAAAGATTTGTGCTAATTCTTCGGAATTATAATCTTCGAATTCTATATATCTATTGAATCTGCTCTGTAATCCAGGATTAGAATCAATGAATGTATGCATTTCACCTGTATATCCTGCGACAATTACAACAAGACGATCCCTATCATCTTCCATTCTTTTTAGTAATACATTAATAGCTTCTTCTCCGTATGAATCTGAAGATGATGAAGTTAAACTGTATGCTTCATCAATAAATAAAACGCCATCTAAAGACTTATTGATAATTTCTTCCGTTTTGATCGCAGTCTGACCCAGATATCCTGCTACAAGCTCACTTCTATCAACTTCAATAAGATGCCCTTTTTTTAAAACCCCTAATTGTTTTAAGATTCCTGCATAAAGTCGAGCCACAGTAGTTTTGCCTGTTCCTGGAGATCCGCTGAAAACGGAATGCAAACTAACATTTACAACTTTTAAATTATTTTTCTTTCTTAACTCCTGTGCTTTGATAAGATTTACTAATGATATAATTTGTTCTTTTACATTGCTTAAACCAATTAGATTTTCAAGTTCTTTTAAGTAATCTGTCGAATCTTTCTTAGGAATTTCTTTCATTTCGTTATCTTTTTCTTCAATTTGTTTTGCTTCTTTAGTTTCACTTTTTGATTCCTCATTGGAAGAAACAGATCCCTTCACAATTATAGAATTAAATTTTTTAATATATTCATATACTATCTCGCTTTCGAAATTTGCTATAATATGATTATTTCTTTCTCCTTTCCTCTTATACCAAAAATAATTTTCATTAGTGTTATTAAAAGTACCATTACCATTTTCTTTTATTTCATCAAAGCTCAATATGGTTGATGCTCCTGTGAATGAAGCTGTTGCTTCATATGTATTTACTAAAAAATAAGCTGTGCCAAAATTAAACATTAAACCGTTTGAAAGTTCGACACTATTTGACCCACCAGATTTTTTTATTTTACCAAATTTTACTTTAAAGACATTAAACAAATCAAAATTAGACATCGATCCAACACCAATGTCTATATTGATTCCTCTAAGTTTTTCATTATTATTTATACAGTAAAGGTTGAATGCATTAATAAATTTATATGCAAGTTCTAAATCATATTTCTGCTTTAACTTGTTTGCAATTTGATAATACTTTCTAACTAATTCAATTTTTAAATCAGTATCAACAAATAAACCATTGATCATATCATTTTGAATTAGTCTAACTTTTGAGCCTAGAACACTAGTAAATTCTGTTATATCAATTGAAAAAGTTGAACATAATTTTTTTGCATCCTCAATTTCAGTATCCTCAATTATAAGATCGTTTAAAAGTGAATCTGTGAATAAGCTAATAATTTGTAGGTTTAGCTCAATGTTTTCAATTAGATTATAGTCTGAAAAACATGTCTTTAAATCAAAAAGAACTTTTAAGTTGTCCGTAGAGTAATTGTCAACTAAATAGTATTTATAGTTATTATAGATGGCTGTAATATTGCCTAGAACAAGTTTAAAATCATAGAAGCTATGTATTTTATCAACTTCTACTTTATTTAATCCAGTTTTAAAGTTGGTGCTTAAAAATTCCAACAACTGAACTATATGCTCATTAGGTTTTTTTGAAAAAAATTTTCTTGTAAAAGCAAGCTCTTCAGGCAATTCTGAGGGGTCAAAGGGATTATCTTTATTTCCAAATTTTATCATATAGTAAAGATATATTTAATATAAGTAAGTTGAGTTCTAATCCTTACTAAACTCAACAGGGTATTGAAGAATCTTTTTGAGTTCGCTTACTGTTGTTCTTCTAACAGCGCCAACATTGTCATTGGTAAAAATTAATGCATGTAAAATTAAACCGGTCTTTTGGTTATAAACAACTTTCCAGCAATAATCAGGCACCCCAACCTTCCCCCTAATTCTTCTGTTTCCATATATACCCCCAGTATATATTTTCAACGGCCATCTTTTACTTTCATTCCTAATAGTATTTTCCCAACTCTTCCAAGCTCCTCTGTTTAAATGTCTTGTTTGAGGAAAACAATTGTAATAACTAAATGTGATCGATTGCTTTCTGTAGTCATAAGCAAAATCCTCTGCGCTAACTAAATGTCCACGGTCATAACCACTTTTAGCATAATCTGAGTTACTGGCAGTCTTTTTTTCTTTAAAAAATCTAAGTTTTGACCTCGAAAAGTCACCGCCTCCATTGTATAAGTAATGAACTACATAGAGAGGAACTTTAAGGTCTGTGGAATAGTATGACGTATATATTTCCTTATTTACAACAAGATTGATTTTTTGAGAAAATGACTCTATGCTTAGTAATAAGGTTAAGCAGTATATTATAAACGATAAAATATTCTTTTTATACATATTTCATCTAATCTTTATTTCTTTGATCATTGAATATATCAAATTCGTTGATTAATTAACTAATTAGAATTAATTTAAGTACACTAACCGAACTACTAAAGTCATTAAAAAAGCATAGAAAACAAGCGAGATAAGGCATGAAAAACTGCGATTTCAGATTTTTTATGTTTAATATAAGTTTGTTGGACAAACTTATAAAAGTTTTTTAAAAATGATAATCGTATATTAACCTAACTAACTACAAACCAATCATTTATACCATCCCCGACATGATTGAAACCCAGGGTAAATACCAGGGTTACCCCAAAAGAACCTATGATGGAGACCGGTTTAGGGGTGGTTACAGCGATCATTTCCCGGTGGCCCTTATTTTTAAGCCAATTTTGAGCGGAAATACACTGAAATAGCCTACCTTCGCCGTCCCAAATCTGTTTTGGCAGATTCGTTCCGAGTAATCGGAATGTCCACTGGGAAAAACCAATTATTTAACCAAAAAATTCAAGTAATGAACAATTACGAATTAATGGTGATTTTTACACCGGTTTTATCTGAAGAAGATTTTAAATCTGCTCAGAAAAAATACCAAGACTTCATCAAAGAAAATGGTGGGTCTACAGTAGCCTCAAATCCTTGGGGTTTAAAATCACTTGCTTATCC
>CALPSK010000108.1 GCA_943326215.1 Sediminibacterium ginsengisoli
ACAGCAGGTGACATAACATCAACATCTAATACTACTTTAACTTCTTTATCCAATTTGAATACAGTAGGGACTATTACAACGGGTACAATTAGTTTGACAACGAATATTAAAACAACTAATACCTTAACAGCAGGTTCTGTAACTTATCCCAACACACACGGGACTGCCAATCAAGTTTTAAGTACAACTGGAAGTGGCACTTTAACATGGACCACGGTTTCAACTACTGCCGATGCTGCTACATTATCTGGTACAATTGCTATTGCCAAAGGAGGAACTGGTGCTACAAATAAATCCGCTGCATTTGATGCCTTATCTCCCATGACAACGGCTGGAGATATTATTTATGGTGGTACCAATGGAACTGGAACTAGATTAGCTAAAGGAAATAATTTCTCTTTTTTGACATTAGACGCCGCGGGATTACCAACTTGGACTAATGCCATCCGAGCCACACAGGGATCATCTGGATCAGTAGGCTTTTCATTCATTGGAGGTGATTGGGCTAAAAGCACCGGAATGTTCAGTGATAATCCAGATGAAGGAAATGCTCTGTTGAAATTCCGAATTACAGGTAATTCTAAATTTACAATAGATCCCAATAAAATTGCTGTATTAACCACTACCGTATCTACCAGTAAAACAACGGGTGCCTTAACAGTTGCTGGAGGTTTAGGTGTGAATGGAGATATTTATGCAAGTAATTTAAATGTAAGTGGAGCTATAACTGGCGGCACTTGGAGTGCAACTACAATTGCAATTGCCAATGGAGGAACAGGAGCAACAACAGCTGCCACTGCATTAACGAATTTAGGAGCCGCGCCTATTAATGCAACCATTAATACTCAAACTGGTTCATATACTTTAACATCTTCAGATAATGGGAAGATAGTTGTTATGGATTATGGATCAGATATTACCTTAACTGTTCCAGCAGGATTGTCTGCAGGCTTTAACTGCATGATTGTTCAGAAGGGAGCAGGCTTAGTAACAATTACCCCTGCAGTAGGAGTTACCGTTACCAATAGAAGTGGTGGAACAAAAACAGGAGGACAAAACGCAATTGTTTCTTTAATTGCTTTAACTGCAACTTATTTTATTTCAGGAGGAGATATGCAATAGATTATGAAAAAAATAGTTACATTTCTTCTTGTTTTAATTTTTGCAATAAACTTGCAGGCGCAATTTGCATTACCTAGTTATCAAGCAGTAAACACTAAATTATACAGTCCTGTAGATGGAAGTATTGAATTTTCACCTACCTATACAAGTGGAACTCCTACAAATAATCAATATTTATCCATACCAGCTAGCAGTAATTATGAATTTGATGGAGATTTTACAGTCGAATGTTGGGTGAATTTTAAAAATGTGGCAAGTGTTTTTCAAAGCTTTTTAGGGCAATATACAAGTGGTCTTCCATGGGCCCTTCAATTAATGACTAATGGGCAGTTAAGATTAGTAGGCACCTTTGGTGGCACGTATCGAGAAGTAAATTCAAGTACATTATCTGCAAACACTTGGTATCATATTGCATTAGTTAGAAATGGAACAGGAACAAATTGTGTAAAGATTTATGTGAATGGAGTGAATAATGGAAGCATTACCATCACTTCTAAAGTCGGAGATGGAACTAAAATAAATACAGTTGGTTCTGGTGATGCTGCTGGTAATGATCGCTTTAATGGATTAATAAGCAATATTCGCTATGTGAAAGGAACCGCGGTTTATACAAGTAATTTTGCACCTCCAACCTCAAGATTAACAGCTATGACAGGAACTAGTCTATTATTAAATACTACTTACGACGCAAAAAATTTAAAAGATAATTCCACTAATGGAGTAACTGTAACGAATTATAATGGTGTTTCAACCACCACTGGTTTAACAACAAGTTCTTCTTTGAATCCATTTAAATTTGTGAGTGACGGATTGATAGTGAACTTAGATGCGACAGATGCAAGTAGTTATCCAGGGACAGGTACGACTTGGACAAATTTAGGAACTGGTGGGACTAATTATAATGCTACGTTAACGAATGACCCAGCTTTTGAAAGTGGAACTACCGCTAATCTTTATTTTAATAAACCCACTTCAGGTGATTTGCAACAATATGGTACAATCAATATCAATACAGGGGCAACAACCGCATGGAGTATGGAAGCAATTGTGAAAATCTCAAATAAGGGCTCATGGACAACAACGCCATTTATTTCCATAGCTGATGGCATAGGCTACAATCAAAGGGGCGCATATATTGGCGTGCAAGGGGGCACAATTAATTTCGCACCTGCTGGCAATAATTTCCAAAGTAATCAGTTTTCAAATGATACATGGTATGTCATTACTGTGGTATATGCAAGTAATATAGCTTCACTATATTTAAATGGAGTTTTGAAAGGCATTACGACGAATGCAAATAATAATAATTTGATGGGAGCAAATACAGTTAACCCATTATATCTAGGTAATCCTCCAACAAATACTTCTACGACCGTTCAGCAAATAAAGATTTCAAGATATAAATTTTACAATAAGGCATTGAGCGCCTCAGAAATTAGTAGCAATTTTTCAGCTCAAAAATCAAGATTTGGATTATAAACAATTTTACATGAATAAATATTTAATTACATCAGTCGCATTATTTGCTCTTGTCTCCTGTATCCCTCCAGGTAAACTATCCGAATCCTTAGAGGCTAATACCTTGTTAAGTAATAAGTACGATAGTTTGTATAATAAATTAAATGATACAGTTGCTAGTTATACAAACAGCATAGGTCAGTTAAAGTCGAACTTAATTTCATTAAATGATACGGTTCAATATTATAGAGCAATAGCTGCTAAGCCTGTTGTATTGTCGGACGGCGATATTTTCTTAAATCAAATGTTAGGATTGTCCTTGTTAACTAAATCGGAAATAGCAGCGGTGAATAATGTAGGGGAGTCAAATAGCGCTCGTAATAGTTGGTTAATTGATTTTAAAGCCAACTTGAAAAAATATACAGGAAATGATGCTGAAGTAAAATTAAATAAAGGCTTTGTATTTGTAGAGGTAAAGAATGAAATATTATTTAACAGTGGTAGTCAAATTCTTTCTAAAAAATCTCAACTGGTTTTAAAAACACTGGCACAATTATTACAAGCCCAACCTGAATTGACTTTTATGATTGAAGGGCATACGGACAATAAAATCTTTAAAAAGAAGGGTTTAAATGACAATTGGAGTTTGAGTGTACAACGCGCCACGGCTGTTGCAAGAATCTTGCAAACAAAGTATAAGATTGATCCTAAACGTATTATTGCGGCAGGCCGTGGCCAATATTTACCGATTGATGATAATAATACCAAAACAGGTCGTGAACATAACCGCCGCATTCGTATTGTGTTTATGCCAACAGTAAATCAAGTTCTGAATTTGCAGTAATATTTAATAAACTATTGGTTAATATAAAGTGCAAGATATAATCTTACCGATATTAAAAAGGTCCCGATAATTCGGGACCTTTTTGTATTCTATCACTTTGGAGGTTTGCTTTTTATTAACGTAAGAACAATAATTCTCTGTACTTAGGCAAGGTCCATAATTCATCATCTACCAATTGCTCTAACTTATCAACGTGGTAGCGGATCTTATCAAAGTACTGTGCTTTTACTTTTGCCTCGTATTCAATGGCTTTCTCTCTTGAGTTTACAATGTTGTTGGCTACTTTACGCGCTTCCACCATCGCATCTACGTTATCATATACTTGTTGAATATGTGTACTTACATCTTTTAATAAAGCCAACTGACCTTTGTATAATTTTTCGGGCAAGGCTGCTTCACGAAGTAGGCTTACATTTTTCAATAACTCGTTTTGATATTTCAGTGCAGAAGGAATAATATGGTTAGTAGCTAAGTCACCCATAATACGCGCTTCAATTTGTACTTTTTTAATGTACTTCTCTAATTCAATTTCATAACGCGCTTCTAATTCACTGTGAGAGTAAATATTATTTTCTTTAAATAATTTTTTCGCTTTCTCAGTTACCATCGCATCTAATGCAATAGGCGTTGTCTTTAAATTAGGCAAGCCTCTTTTCTCTGCTTCTTTATGCCACTCTTCGCTATAACCATCGCCTTCAAATAAAATCTTTTTACTAGAGACAATGTATTTTTGAATGACTTGCATAATGGCAATTTCTTTCTTATCTCCTTTCTCTATTAAGGCGTCTACTTCTGCTGCAAACTTGTTTAAAGTATCTGCCACAATCGTATTTAAAATAGTCATTGGGTGACCACAGTTAGCAGTAGAACCCACCGCGCGGAATTCAAATTTATTTCCAGTGAAAGCGAAGGGAGAAGTACGGTTACGATCGGTATTGTCTAATAATAATTCAGGAATGCTACGGTGTAAATCTAATTTTAAGATAGCTTCATCTTGCTCGTCAAACTTAGTACCCACGCGGCTTTCCACATCGTTCAACACCTTCGTTAAATAATCTCCTATGAATACAGAAATAATCGCAGGAGGGGCTTCGTTCGCGCCTAATCTAAAATCATTAGAGGCAGAAGCAATAGAGGCTCTTAAGATATCCGCGTAATCATGCACGGCTTTAATGGTATTAACAAAGAAAGTCAAGAACATTAAATTGGTTTTAGGTGTTTTACCAGGTGCT
>CALPSK010000109.1 GCA_943326215.1 Sediminibacterium ginsengisoli
GATATTGCGATTACGATTGTTTGGGTAATTTTTGGATTTAATATGTTTGCCACCATTATTAAAAGAAGAGAGCGTCATTTATATGTAGCTGTTTGGTTCTATATTGCCACATTTGTTACAGTAGCGGTTTTGCATTTAGTAAACTCATTTGAGTTACCCGTTACTTTATTTAAAAGTTATAGTTGGTATGCAGGAGTGCAAGATGCCTTGGTGCAATGGTGGTATGGTCATAATGCCGTAGCCTTTTTCTTAACCACCCCTTTTTTAGGTTTGATGTATTACTTTATGCCAAAAGCGGCAAATCGTCCTGTCTTCTCTTATAAATTATCTATCATCCATTTTTGGGCCTTAATATTTTTATATATCTGGGCAGGCCCGCATCACTTATTATATACAGCACTTCCTAACTGGGCACAAAGCCTGGGCATTGTATTTAGTTTCATGTTAATATTCCCAAGTTGGGGTGGTATGATTAATGGTTTATTAACCTTGCGTGGTGCTTGGGATAAAGTAAGAGAGGATGTAATTTTGAAATTTATGGTGGTAGCCGTTACGGCTTATGGTATGTCTACTTTCGAAGGACCTATGTTGTCTTTGAAAAGTATTAACGCAGTAGCGCATTTCTCCGATTGGATTATTGCGCACGTGCATATTGGAGGCTTGGGTTGGAATGGTATGCTTACGTTTGGAATATTGTATTGGTTAATTCCAAGAATGTATAAAACAGAATTGTATTCAAAGAAATTAGCGAACATACATTTTTGGTTAGCGACTCTAGGTATTTTATTTTATGCCATACCCATGTATTGGGCAGGCTTCCAACAAGTTGCTATGTGGAAACAATTTACACCTAGTGGGCAATTAAAGTATCAATTTTTAGAAACCGTTACCTATATGGCTCCATTTTATGCAATGAGAGCGCTTGGTGGAACGCTTTATTTAGCTGGAGCTATTATAGGAATGGTGAACTATTTTAAAACCATTAGACAAGGTACATTAATAGCGAATGAAGATGCTCAAGCACCTGCTTTAGAAAAAACCTATAGCCAACATAAAGGCGAGCATTGGCACCGTTGGATAGAAAGAAAACCTACACCATTCTTATTATTATCCTTAATCGTTATTTTAATAGGGGGCTTAGTTGAATTAGTACCTACTTTTTTAGTGAAATCGAATATTCCTACTATTTCAAGTGTTAAACCCTATACGCCATTAGAATTACAAGGCAGAGATATTTATACAAGAGAGGGTTGTTATACTTGTCACTCACAAATGATTCGTCCATTTAGAAGTGAAACAGAACGTTATGGAGAATATAGTAAGGCAGGAGAGTTTGTGTATGACCATCCATTTCAATGGGGTAGTAAAAGAACTGGACCAGACTTAGCTAGAGAAGGTTCAGGCAATTTGAAAAAATCAAATACCTGGCATTATAATCACTTTGAAGAACCTAACTCTATTTCAACAGGTTCCGTCATGCCTTCTTATTCTTTTTTGATTGATGATAATTTAGATACAGCCAGCACGCCTTTAAAAATAAATGCGATGCGCACTTTAGGTGTGCCCTATGCAGCAGATTATGCATCTAAGGCGAATCAAGATTTAATGATTCAGGCAAAAGCTATTGCTGATGATTTACAAAAAGACGGCATTAAAGTTGCGCCAAATAAAGAAATCATTGCCTTGATTGCCTATATGCAAAGACTAGGAACAGATATTAATAAAAAGTAAATAATAAAAAGTAAACAAGAAAAATTAAGCATTATGTACAGTTTTATAAAAAAGTATACCGAAACCATGCAGGATCAAAATATTTATCCGCTTTTTTCACTTTTAGTTTTTGTAGTATTTTTTGTGGCAGTACTGTGGTATGTGAAAGTACTAGACAAAAAAGAAGTAGAAGAAATTAAAAATTTACCATTAGAGCATTAATAATCATCTAAAAACATTTCTTATGTTAAAAATTAAAAATATTTCTCTTTTCGTATTGGCTACTGTATTGTCTCTTAGTGCTTTTGCGCAGCCTGCTTTACTTCCTGCTAAACCAGAAGTGACCAATTATATGCAAATGCTTATGGTTACAGTTGCCATTTTATTGGTAGTAGTTATATGGATATTAACCAGGGTCTTATTAATGGTTTCTAAACAAGCGCTCAGCTTATCAAAAGCAGGTAGAAAAGTGATGATGATTTTTGTGGTGGTAATGGGCTCTATGTTTACTAAAAAGGGTTTTGCGCAAACTACTGATGCCTTGGCAGATGGCAGCACAATAGCGTCCGCTGTCGATTTTTATGGGGGCGTCTCTTACAATACCTTTTGGACAATGAGTACCGTTATTTTATTAGAGTTATTGGTTATTTTTTTATTGGTTTTGTTTATTAAAAATATTTTCAGGTCCATACATCCTCTAGAAAAAATAGTAATGCAAGGAAAACTGCAAAGTGATTCTTGGTTGATTAGAACCTGGCATACATTAGATAAACAATTTTTTACAAAGGCGATTCCTTTAGAAAAGGAAGCAGACATGCTTTTGGATCATGACTACGATGGCATTAAAGAATTAGACAATGCCTTGCCACCTTGGTGGAAGTATGGCTTTTATATTACCATTGTAGTAGCACTATTTTATATTTTTAAATTTGAAGTGTGGCATACAGGCATGAATCCAACGCAGGAGTATGCTGAAGAGATGAGCGCTGCAAAAATTCAAACCGATGCTTATTTAGCTTCTGCTAAAGAAAATGTAGATGAAAATTCTGTTACACAATTAGATGCTGCAGGAGCTGCTGCAGGAAAGGAGATTTTTACTAAAACTTGTGTGGCCTGTCATTTGGCAGAAGGACAAGGTTCAGTGGGTCCAAATTTAACCGATGAATATTGGATTCATGGAGGAGGCGTAAAAGATATTTTCAAAACCATTAAATATGGTTATCCCGATAAAGGAATGCAGTCTTGGCAAACTACTTATTCTCCAGTACAGATGCAACAATTAGCCACTTATATTAGAACATTAAAAGGAACCAATCCGCCCAATCCAAAAGCCCCACAAGGAGATTTATATAAAGAGGTAGCTGTAATAAAGGACAGTGCTGCAACAACAACTATAAATGGAACAAAATAATAAAACCGATTCTGAGAGTATATCAAATTATAAAAAGGACTTATTGGATCAAACATTTAGAGATTCTGTATCCACAATAAGTAAAGAGGGTAATAGAAACTATGTCAATCCGCAAAAACCAAATGGTAAACTCTATAATTTAAGATCTTATTTCAGTTATTTTTATTTGATTTTGTTTTTTACCCTGCCTTTTATCAAAGTGGAAGGGGAGCCAATATTTTTGTTCAATGTATTAGAGAGAAAATTTATATTTTTTAGTAAAATATTCTGGCCGCAAGATTTTTTTATTTTCGCCATAGGCTTTTTAACATTTATTGTCTTTGTTATTCTTTTCACAGTAGGTTTTGGAAGAATATGGTGTGGTTGGGCTTGCCCGCAAACCATATTTATGGAAATGGTTTTTAGAAAAATTGAATTTTTCATAGATGGAGACGCCAATCAGCAGAAGCAATTAAAGGCAATGCCTTGGAATACAGAGAAGCTATTGAAAAGAGGCGCCAAGATTATTGTTTTTTTCTTTTTATCCTTTCTAATAGCCAATTTTTTCCTAGGCTATATTATTGGCATTGATGAAGTGGGGGTGCTAGTGAAAGAAGGCATATTTGTACATTTTGGAACCTTTAGTGCACTCGTTATTTTTACTTTGGTTTTTTTCTTTGTCTATTATTGGTTTAGAGAGCAGGCTTGTATTATCGTTTGTCCTTATGGAAGATTACAAGGGGTGTTATTAGATAGAAATTCCATTTTAGTTGCCTATGATTATGTAAGGGGAGAGCCTAGAGGGAAATTAACTGATACTACTACAGAAAAAGGTGATTGCGTGAACTGTCATGCCTGTGTGCGTGTTTGTCCAACAGGAATAGATATTCGTAATGGCACTCAATTAGAATGTGTGAATTGCACTGCTTGTATTGACGCCTGTGATGAAATAATGGATCATATTAAAAAGCCAAAAGGTTTAATAAGATATGCTTCAGAAAACGGCATTGCCTTAAAGCAAAAAATGACTTATTCCTGGAGGTTAAAAATGTATACGCTTGTATTAAGCTTGTTACTTGGTTTTTTGGCCATTTTATTAATTACAAGAGCCGATATAGCGGCTAGAATTTTAAGAACACCTGGCCAAACCTATCAATTACTAGCAGACAATAAGATTAGTAATTTATACAATATTAAACTAGTGAATAAAACCAGAAAGAATATTCATCTAGATTTAAAATTAGAAAATATAGAAGGGGAAATTAAACAAATCGGACCAGTGGACGTACCTAAGGAGTCTTATTTCCAAACTAGCTTTTTTATCACCTTGAAAAATGAAAAGTTGAAATCAAGAAAAACAAAAATTAAAATTGGTCTATATGAAAACGGGCATAAAATGGATGAATTAACGGCAGTTTTCCTCGGACCTTCTATTTAAAATTAAAGTATATGAAATTCAATTGGGGACATAGTATCATTATAGTGTACGTCCTATTTGTGGGAGGTATATTGCTACTTGCTTATAAATCTTCTCAGCAA
>CALPSK010000110.1 GCA_943326215.1 Sediminibacterium ginsengisoli
ATTAGCAAGACTATTACAAGACTATGGCTATGCTGCTGGTGAGTACCATGCGGGCATGCCTTATGCAACAAGACAAAAAGTGCAAGAAAATTGGATGAACAATAAAATTCGAATTGTCGTTTGCACCAGCGCTTTTGGCATGGGCATTAATAAACCCGATGTGCGCGCCGTTATTCATTATGACTTACCCAATAGTATAGAACAGTATTATCAAGAAGCAGGTCGTGCCGGAAGAGACGGTAAACCCGCTGAAGCCATTTTGCTTTTTCAACAAAACGATTGGGACTATTGGCAAATGCTTCAAGAAAAAAAATATCCCCCCATTGAGACTATTAAAAAAGTATACCAAGACTTAGCCGATTTTATTCAAGTGCCCATAGGTATAGGAGAAAAACAAGAATACCCTTTTGACTTTGAAAATTTTTGTAGCATTTTTAAATGGGATAAAATAATTGCTCGAAATGCACTGCAGTGGATAGAACAAGAAGGCCATATAAAGTTTTCAGCTAGTTCTTTTAAACCCTCCCTAGTGCAAGTCATTGCCGATAGAAATACCATTGAAGAATTTGAGCAGGCTAATCCTATGGCAGGTGCGGTGCTTCAATTAATACTTAGAACTTATGGAGGTATATTTGATAGCCCTCAGTTTATCAATGAAAAATTACTTGCTTCTCTATTACAAAGAGACATTGAATTTATCCAAAAAAACTTATTGTTTTTAGCGCAGGTAGGGCAAATAAGCTTTGAACAAAAAGAGAGTCAGCCCGTGGTGCAATTCTTATGGAATAGAACTGCCGCGGCCTTTATGAAAATAGACCTTGATAATTATCAACTTAGAAAAAAGGCATTTCAGCTTCGCATTAAACAGTTTACAGACTATATCTGGGCCCATGACATGGATTGCAGAAGCAGTTATTTAGCCGCTTATTTTGGAGAAAAAAATCCAAGTAAATGTAAAATATGCGACCTTTGTACAGGAAGTCAAAATAGCGGATTTTAACAATACATTATAACAGGTTCATTAAACAGCTTGTTTTTAACAAAAGATTGGAAATTAATATTTTGAACCAGGCATTGAATCATCGTTTCTTTACACAGAAGCCAAAGAAACAATAGTAAAAGAAGCAATCATATAGCAATTATATAAAAGAATTAAAAGTATAAAAGAAAAATTAATCAAATGGAAGACAAGAAAAAGTATAAGATTTTATTGTGTGAGGATGATAGCAATTTAGGTTTAGTCTTAAAAAACTATTTAGAACTAGACGAATACGATGTGACCCTTGAAAGAGATGGCCGCTTGGGACTAGCTGCTTTTCAAAGAGAAAAGTTCGACCTATGCTTACTTGATGTGATGATGCCCCATGTAGATGGCTTCACCTTGGCAGAAGAAATTAGAGATATAGACCCTGAAGTACCTTTATTCTTTTTAAGTGCTAAAACTTTAAAAGAAGATATTATTCATGGCTATAAATTAGGTGCCGACGATTATATCACGAAGCCATTTGATAGCGAAGTACTCATGTTTAAAATTAAAGCCATTATCAAAAGAAATGAAGAAGATAATAAGGTAAGCGACAATATTGAATTTAAATTAGGCAAGTACCATTTTAATCCAAGATTAAGAGAATTAAAAATGGGAGAAATTACCCATATACTTTCCCCTAAAGAAAATGAATTATTAAAAATGCTGGCAGAGAATATCAATGATTTACTTACCCGCGAAAAAGCTTTGAAGAAAATTTGGGGTAGCGACACTTATTTCAACGGAAGAAGCATGGACGTATACATTGCCAAACTAAGAAAATACTTAAGAGAAGATAATCAAATTGAAATCGTTAACATTCATGGTAACGGATTCAGATTGGTAGTGTCTTAAATTACAAACTACTATTTATAAACTAGTTTTTATAAAGTTATATTTCTTATTTATTAAAATTATATTTCATTAAATAAAAAAAGACCCGATAGCATAAAGTTTATCGGGTTTTTTTTATATTCAATTATATAATTTTCTATTATCTAAACAATTCAGGATTATTAGAAGCATGTCCTGAAGGGGGCTTCTTTCCTAAGTGTTTATAGGCTTTCTGTGTAACTTCTCTACCTCTTGGGGTTCTTTGTAAAAAACCTTCTTGGATTAAAAAAGGCTCGTATACTTCTTCAATGGTTCCCGACTCCTCACCTACTGCAGTGGCAATAGTACTAATACCTACTGGGCCCCCTTTGAATTTTTCAATAATGGCAAGTAGTATTCTATTGTCCATCTCGTCTAATCCATGTTCATCTACATTCAATGCTTTTAAAGCATGTTGTGTAATGCCAATATCTACAATACCATCGTTTAATACTTGTGCAAAATCGCGTACACGTCTTAATAATCCATTCGCAATTCTGGGCGTACCCCTACTTCTTCTAGAAATTTCTCCAGCAGCGGCTGAATTTATATTCACATTTAATATACCCGCACTTCTTACAATAATTTTTTCAATGACAGTGGCGGGATAATATTCCAAACGAGACTTAATGCCAAATCTTGAAAGTAGTGGTGCTGTTAATAAACCACTTCTTGTAGTGGCACCCACCAATGTAAAAGGATTTAAATTAATTTGAATACTTCTTGCATTGGGACCACTATCAATCATGATATCTATCTTATAGTCCTCCATGGCCGCATATAAGTATTCTTCCACCACCGTACTTAAGCGGTGTATCTCATCTATAAATAAAACATCATTGGGTTCAAGACTTGTTAATAAACCTGCTAAGTCACTTGGCTTTTCAATCACAGGACCAGAAGTTTCTTTTATTTGAACACCCATTTCATTGGCCACAATTCTACTTAAAGTAGTTTTTCCTAAACCTGGAGGGCCATGAAATAAAATATGATCCAAGGCTTCGCCGCGCATTTTGGCAGCCTTAATAAAAATGCTAATGTTTTCAATAAGCTGCGGCTGACCTGCAAATGCCTCCATCTCTTTGGGACGAATACTATTTTCAAACTCTTTGTCTAAAGAGTTGATTTCATTATTCGTATTATCTAAAAGTGGATTTGACATGCTTATTTTTAAAATATTAAATTACAATATTGACCATCTTGCCTTTTACAAATATGAGCTTTTTAATAGGTTTATCCTCCACCCATTTTTTAACCACCTCGTTATCTAATACTATAGCGCGCACCTCCTGTTCACTGGCGTCTAGGGTAATAAGTATATTGGCTCTTAATTTTCCGTTAATGCTAATAGGATACTCTTTCGTTGTCTCCATTACATACTGGGCATCAAAAGCCGGATAAGCCGCGTCTACCACTAAACCTTCCATGCCTAATACCTGCCATAACTCTTCTGCAAAATGGGGCGCATAGGGGGTTAACAAAATTACTAATTGAGAGAGAATTTCTTTTTTATGACAATTCAAGTCGGCTAGTTCATTCACACAAATCATAAAGCTACTCACCGCTGTATTAAAACTAAAACGCTCTGTATCTTCTTCAATTTTTTTAATGGCCTTATGTAATACTTTTAATTCAGCAGCCGTTGGCTTCTCATCTACCCCAACCTTTCCCTTGATTTCATCAAAAAATAAACGCCAGCATTTTTTTAAAAATCGGTGTACCCCTTCAATACCTTTTGTATCCCATGGTTTACTTTGCTCCACCGGACCTAAAAACATTTCATACATTCTAAATGTATCGGCGCCATATTTTTCTACTAAGTCATCTGGATTTACGGTATTGAATTTAGACTTAGACATTTTTTCTACCTCTACCCCACATATATATTTACCGTCCTCTAAAATAAATTCAGCTTTTGCATAATCGGGTTTCCATTTTATAAATGCTTCCGTATCTAATTCAACGCCATCTACAATATTCACATCCACATGCAAGGCGTCTACCTCATGTGCATGCTTTAATCCACTTGATACAAATTTTTGCGTACCTCTAATTCTATAGACAAATCGAGAACTACCTTGTATCATTCCCTGATTTAATAATTTCTTAAAGGGTTCATCAAAACCTATATGGCCTAAGTCAAATAAAATCTTGGTCCACATCCTACTATAGAGTAAATGTCCTACTGCATGTTCTGTTCCTCCAATGTAAAGGTCTACCTGTCCCCAATAATCACTTGCTTTTCTGCTACAGAACTCGGTATCATTGGCAGTATCCATATACCTTAAAAAATACCAACTACTTCCCGCAAAACCAGGCATGGTATTGGTTTCATAATTCTCCGCTTTCCAAGCAGCAATATTCGCCAAGGGCCCTTCCCCTTCTGGGCCTGGTGAATAATTATCAACGGTAGGTAATAATAAAGGAAGTTCTTTTTCTGATAATGGATACGCTATTCCGTCTTTCCATTTAATAGGAAATGGCTCGCCCCAATAACGCTGTCTACTAAAAGCAGCATCACGCATTCTATAATTAATCTTAGACTTGCCAATACCCATGGCCTCTAATTTTTGAGTCACTATTGCAATAGCCTTTTTTTGGACCATTCCATTTAGAAAATCGCTATTAGATAAAATACCTTCTTTAGTGGGATTGGCTTCCTCTCCATTAAACGCGGCTCCAATAATATTGGTAATAGGTATATTAAAATGTTGCGCAAATTTAAAATCACG
>CALPSK010000111.1 GCA_943326215.1 Sediminibacterium ginsengisoli
AGTGATAGCCAAAATCTGTTTTAACAACAGCCCTTGCGCCCACCGGGTTATCAAAAGAAAAATCATTAAAGGCGGGTGTCATTTTTGCCTGTGGAAATAATTCATATTTACCACCAGTTGTTTTACTTCCGGCGTCATCAGAATATTTAGCAACCATCTCCTCAAAAGAGGCGCCCCCTCTAATAGCTAGGCTAATACTATCTGCTAATTTCTTAGCAACGCTATCCGCTCTTACTTGTTGGCCGTTTTGTGGATTAATTGTTGCAATTAAAATATGTCTAACACTTGCGCTATCAGGCCATTGTTTCACGCCTATTATTTTTGCAATAGTGAAATTTCTTCCATCTACATAAGGGCCATATACACCACCCACACCTACGTTGAGTAAGGAATCCTTTTGTGGAATTTGTAAAGACTTCTTGCTAATGTAACTATCATAATATGGTATCTCCGTTCCTACTTTATTTAAAAACTTAGCAGCATCGGTGCTATTTTTAAAATCTTGTTTATAAGATTCAATATCATTTATTGCGGTAATAGAATCAGCGGCTGATGGGGCTGCACTAAAACCTACAAAAGAAATAGAGCGGCTCGTTTCTTCAACCTGGTAAGCGGCAGCATTTTCTTTTAAATAAGAGGCAATCTCATCATCAGTTATTTTAATGGTGCCATCTAAAATAGAACTGTATGGAATTCCTACAAATGAAATGCTAGCAATTGAACTTGCTTCTGTATATTGTTTTTCAGCTAACCATTTTGGAACCTGAACACCTTTTACAACTAGTACCTGGTATTTATTTCTTAATCTATTTTCAATCGATGGCTCAATATATACTTTTTCAATTTGTTTAATTTGGTCAACGTTTTTGCTTTTTTTAATTTGAGCTACAGCTTGCTTCGCTTCATTCACTTTAAATTCACCAGTTGTTGGGTCTGTAAATTCTTGTTTAAATGGAGATTCGTTTCCAAACAAAACATCAGATAATTCTTTAGTGCCCACAGATAGGCCTAATTTATTTTCTTCATCTTTTAACAAAAGGCGATCTACTTCTTGATTCCATAAATAGCCAAGCAATTGTTCTCTTTTTACGCCCTGTGCTGCGTAATTCTGTAACTGTATTTCTAGTTTTTCTTCAAACTCTATTTTATTAATAGGTAGGCCATTAACTTTTCCAAGAACGGCAATATCATTACCGCCTTTTCTTCCGACACCATCTTGCAGTATAAAGGCAATAAGGGCAATTGTAATGATACCGAATATGATCCAGGTACCTCTTTCTCTAATGTTCTGAATGATTGACATATGTATATAATTATAGGAGGGCAAAAATAATGTTTTCTATCAAGTAAAAGGAGGTATAAGCTTAGTTTTTGGGCATATTTGAGAAGAAGGGGGTATAAAAAACTAACAATGGCTCCGTGGATAATTAAATATTTCGGGGATATCTATGGTTTTGGGGTGAATAAACCTGCATAAAAAAAGAACAACCTTCTGGCTTTTCTATTATCATAAGATTAGGTCGCTAAAAAACGGCTATTTATACCCGTTAATTAACAGTGGGTAAACTGTGTGTTATTTATATTTAATCAAAAATATATAAGTATAATAACTTGAAAAAACTTATTAAAACCCTTACTAGTATTGGTTTTTATTGAATTAATAAATTAGTATAATTATAAAATATATAAAAGTGTATAACTAAGATATTAAGATATACACAGGTGTAATAGTATTAGTTTATTTATATAAATGTATTAATACTTAATACTACAATAGAAATGCACATATCGTTTTTTATAAGATCATTTAAAATAAACTACTTTTATCAAGTGCAAGAAAAGCCAATAATATTCCTATAAATTCAATCAAAATATGCCTTTTTATACCCCTATTTTAGCTAAAATAAATACTTTAAATAGAAATACTAAAAAATACTAAATTTGTTACTAAATAATTAATTAATTGAAAATCAATATATTAAATAATAAATAAACCAGTATAAATATAAAAACTAAGCTAATTAGTAAAAAAATACTAAATATTTTAGTTTATTAACATTTTATCCCTACCTTCACTTAAATATTTAAAGAAAAACATAAAACGACTAACCATGAGTAACCCAAACGTAGAAAAATTAAAAGCCTTAAAATTAACCATTGATAAAATAGACAAAGATTATGGTAAGGGCAGTGTGATGATGATGAATGAAAGAAGCCAAGAACCACAAGAAGTAATTTCAACTGGATCTATTGGATTAGACACTGCATTGGGAATTGGTGGTTTACCAAAAGGAAGAATTGTAGAAATATACGGACCAGAATCTTCTGGAAAAACAACGGTAGCAATACATGTTATTGCAGAAGCGCAAAAGAAGGGTGGTATGTGTGCAATCATCGATGCTGAACACGCATTCGATAGCGCTTATGCAAAAAAACTAGGAGTGGATGTAGATAATTTATTAGTCTCTCAACCAGACTATGGCGAACAGGCTTTAGAAATCGCAGACCGTTTAATTTTATCAGGAGCTATTGATGTACTTGTGATAGACTCAGTGGCAGCGCTAGTTCCAAAGAGTGAACTAGAGGGAGAAATGGGAGATAGTAAAATGGGATTACATGCAAGATTAATGAGTCAGGCATTAAGAAAATTAACAGCCACCATTAATAAAACAAATACCATTTGTATTTTTATTAATCAGTTAAGAGAAAAAATTGGTATTGTTTTTGGTAATCCAGAAACAACAACAGGAGGAAACGCTTTAAAGTTTTACGCTTCTGTTAGATTAGATATTAGAAGAATGGCGCAAATTAAAGACGGCGATGAGGCAATAGGAAACAGAGTAAAAGTAAAAGTGGTAAAAAATAAAGTAGCCCCACCGTTTAGAGCCGCAGAATTTGAAATTATTTTTGGAGAAGGAATAAGTAAAATTGGAGAAATTATTGATATGGGTGTTGAATTAGAAATTATACAAAAAAGCGGAAGCTGGTTTAGCTATGATAGCAACAAACTAGGACAGGGCCGCGATTCAGTAAAAACCATTTTACACGATAATCCAGAAATGGCGAATGAAATAGAGGCAAAAATTAGAGCCAAAATTGCTTTAAAAGCAGAAGAGGCCGCAAAATAAATATATTGAAAGAAAGATTTTGAAAGATTTTGGTTTTTTAGGGTTAGTTAGTATAAACCGCATCAATTATGGTGCGGTTTTTTTATATTTATAAAAAAAAGAGTGATAACTATTTTAAAACTTTTTATTAGAGCGGCGCTCTGGCTTTTTTGCGCTGAAATTAATACAAAGAATAAATATTTATTAAAAACAAGCGGGCCCCTATTAATTATTGCGAACCACCCCAACTCTTTTTTAGATGCCATTATTATTGGCTCTAGATATAATAGAAGAATACATTTTTTAGCTAGGGGTGATGTCTTTACAAAAAAACTACACCGCTTTCTATTAGGCCTTTTAAACATGATCCCGGTGTATAGGTTAAGAGAAGGAAAGCAGTTCCTACATCTTAATGAATATGCATTTATAGAATCGGCAAGACTATTAAAAAATAATGAAGCGGTTTTAATATTTATAGAAGGAACCTGTTTAAACACCAACCAACTCCAGCCTTTTAAAAAAGGAACCACCAGAATTTTACAGGCCTGTAATGCAAAAAATCTTTTTCCTCAAATTCATCTAGCAGGTATTGCGTATAATAATTTTAAGGGCATCGGAAAAAGAGTAAATCTTTGTTTAGATACGTTTACCCAAGACAAGCCCATTATCACAGCAAATGACCGTGTCGATTTTAATAACCAAGTTTTTTCAAAACTATCCGCACTAATACTACCCACGGCCCATACACCCAAGATTAAAAAAAACGCGCTTTATTATCTAAACCTTCCTTTTTATCATTTCGTCTATACTTTTGTAGACAAAAAAACAAAGGGCACTGTTTTTTTTGATTCTGTTTTGTTTAGCGTATTATTTTTCTTATATCCTATTTACCTTATGTTAATAATATCCCTTTTACAATTTATTAGCATACCACAACCAATAATTTTTGGTACCTTGGGCTTATTGTTTTTATTAAGAAATCAAACCATGTCAATTACCTAATTTTCAAATACATTATTATGCCAAATAATATTAGAAAGCTTGAAAAAAGAAAAAATATTGCACTTGTTGCACACGACAATAAAAAGAAAGATCTTATAGACTGGGCTATTTATAATAAAGAGGCGCTTTCTAAACACAGTCTTATTGCCACCGGCACCACGGGTAAGCTAATAGAGGAAGCGCTTGGCCAACCGGTAAAAAAATTACTAAGCGGACCCCTTGGAGGAGACCAACAAATAGGCGCCATGATTGCCTCAGGAGATATTGATGTTATCTTTTTCTTCTTTGATCCAATGGAAGCTCAACCCCACGATAGTGATGTGAAAGCCCTATTAAGGCTAGCGGTTGCCTGGAACCTGCCCATGGCCTGCGATAGATCCACGGCCGACTTTTTAATGACCTCTCGTTTCATGCAAGAGGTTTATGAAAACAAGCTACCAGATTACACCCATTATTTAAAAAGAAAAATTTAACCTATAATTTAAAACGCATTAATATTTTTATCTATGAAA
>CALPSK010000112.1 GCA_943326215.1 Sediminibacterium ginsengisoli
AAAAAACGGCGATGATTAGTACTAACGATTTTTTTATGCCCATTGTAGATGATGCATTTGCTTTTGGACAAATTGCAGCAGCGAATGCGATTAGCGATGTATATGCCATGGGAGGTAAACCTATTTTTGCGTTAGCAGTATTAGGTTGGCCCTTGGCTACACTACCTGCTAGTGAAGCTGCTAAAGTAATGGAAGGTGCAAGAAAAACTTGTACCGACGCAGGTATTGTAATTGCAGGAGGTCATAGTATTGATAGTCAGGATCCTATTTTTGGATTAGTAGTAAATGGACTCGTTGCTATAGAAAATTTAAAAAGAAATGATACAGCTAAAGAAGGGGATGTATTAATATTAACTAAGCCCTTAGGAGTGGGTATTATGGCTACTGCACAAAAAAGAAAAGTGTTGACGGAGGAAGATTTAAATTTTTTAGTAAAACAACTTACCACTATTAATAAAGCGGGTGAAGCTTTAGGAAAAATAAAAGAAGTGCATGCCATGACCGATGTTACAGGTTTTGGTTTGCTTGGACATTTAACAGAGATGATGGAAGGAAGTAATTTATCGGCCTCTATTGATTATAATAAATTGCCTATTATACCCGCTGTAAGAAATTATATTGCTCAAAAAACAATACCTGGTGCTACTGCCCGCAATTGGAGCTCAGTTAGTGCTGGCGTGGTTTTGGGCCCTGGTGTAGATGAAACAGAAGCTAAATTATTATTACCCGATCCGCAAACCAATGGAGGTTTACTTATTGCCGTGGCGCCTAGCGCATTAAAAGAAGTACAAACTATTTTACAAGATATGGGTATTGAATATACTGCAAGCATTGGTGAATGTACTGCTGCAAAAGAGAAAAGAATTTATATCAATTAGGATATAAAATCTAGATAAATAAATTTTCGTAAAGTAAAGACTAGAAAATAAATCTAGTAAAATAAATAAAAGAAAATTAGATAATTATAAAGAGGCAACTATTGAATATTCATTATTCAAAAATAAGATGCCCTTTATTTTTGATTTGATCGGGGGTTAATTCAGCCACTAATTGTACGCCTTTAATACCACGCACGGTTTGTAAGATATCATTCACTTTTTCATCTTCAATCCACTCCCCTCTTATCCACCAGATAAAGTCCATATGTTTTAATTCGGGAAGTAAATATTCGCCATCGAATTGATTATGGTATACAAAATGGTGAATAGAAGTATTGGGCTCATTGCCTTCGTACATAGAAAAATAATAAGTTCTATTTTTTCTTTTTAGTGCAATTTCATGATTGGGATTGAATCTAAATTCAAAGCCCATATATTGATTCAGTAAAATACAGAATTGATAATTTTTAATAGGCGCTGTAATACCCAAAATACGAGAGCCCTCGAAATCGCTTTCGTTAATCGCGTCTTGGTCTAAAATTAATTTACTACTCACAAATAAATTTATTTAAAAAACAATATCAATTTTTATTTCGTCTGCCCCTCTTTTATATACAAGTACGGTCGCATCTCCTTTTTTAAATTTCGATAGCGCTTGCATATAACTCATTACATCTACTAATTTATATTCTCCAACTTGTAATAAAACATCGCCCCCTTTTAGTCCAATTTTTTCTCCTAATTTACCTTGACTAGCACCTTCAATCCTAACCCCTGTGCCTGTAAAAGCGTAGTCGGGCATTACACCCAAACTTACTGTAAACTTAGTGCTACGGCCCATGGCAGCTTCGCGGGTTTTAAGAAAATCTAACTTCCCTAATGCATCGGTAGTTTTAATAATTGACTCTACATATCTTATTATTTGACTCTCCCCTACATAATTTATCTTATCCCAATCGTCGGTGGCTTTATGGTAATCGCTATGACTACCTGTAAACATAAATAATACAGGCATGTCTTTTCTATAAAAACTAGCATGATCGCTTGGACCAGAACCTGCACTGTCATAATGGGTAATTAATGAAGTAAAAACAGCGCTTAAAATATTCGCCCACTTAGTTGATGTACCAAAGCCCCCTACTGTTAATTTTCTAGCAGTATCATAACGGCCCACCATATCCATATTAATCATGTAATTATAATTACCTGTATAAGTAGGATGCTCTAACCAATACTTGCTTCCAAATAAACCTAACTCTTCTCCAGAAAAATGTAAAATTAAATAGTTATTATTTTTAGGCGATTTTTTTTGTAAGGATTTTGCTAACTCAATTAAAGCAGCTGTTCCACTTGCATTGTCATCGGCGCCGTTTCTAACATTACTATTTACATCAAGTGCATTGCGGTCTTCGTTATAGCCTAAATGATCTAAGTGCGCTCCTAAGATAACAGTGTTTGCAGCTTGGTTGTCTATAAAGGCAGCTACATTATGTGCAGTTCTTGAAGCGTGCTCGAACTCAATACTAGCTTCAATTTCATAAGTACTTAATTCATCATTAAAATATTTTGAGAAACCCTTTTTAGTAATATATACAACAGGAATAGGTAAGGCCTTAGCCGTATCAAATTTATAATATTGAATATTATCCACTAGCGTACTGCTATTGTATAAAAATAAAGCAGCCCCTGCTTTTTGTTTTGTTTCTTTTGCAGTAGTAAGTAACCATTCGTTGATATCGAAATGTGGATTGCTGGTATTTTCTTCCAAAACTTCACCTACATCTTTAAACCAAATTTGCTTGGCTTCATTTAAGGAAATAGAAGCATTTGATTTTATGTTCCCTGCACCACTATTTGAAATAGGAAAAAAAGAGCTGTCTAGTAATAGTGTTTGTTTATTCACCTTAATAAAAGAACCGGCCGATAATTTTTTTCCTTCATCAATAGGAAAGCTTTGCATATAACCATTAGCCCCCTTGGCTTGTATACCTGCTTTTTGATATTGTGCTATAATATAGTCCACTGCTTTTTGTTCTCCCGGTGTTCCTGCACGACGACCTTCTAATTCATCACTTGCTAAAAATTTAATATGAGTTTCTAAGTTTTGAATAAGGACTTTATCGGCTCTTTTAAGCTTTTGAGCATTCAATAAAAAAGGGAATAAAACCACTAAGAACAAGGCAATACGGCGCATACATGTCTGATTGAGCCCCAAAGTTAAATAAAGCTATTAGCAAAACGCAGCAATCCTTAAAATTTGATATGATTTTTATCATCTTTTCCCCCTCTGCTCAATTTCTAATTTCGTAAGTCTAGCACAATCATAAAACCTAGCTTTGCGACCACATGAATGCCGGTATACATATTGCATTAGTGGGCAACCCCAATAGCGGAAAAAGTTCTCTTTTTAACGCACTTACAGGTATGCACCAAAAAGTGGGCAATTTCCCAGGCGTTACCGTAGACAAGAAAACAGGCCAAATGCAATTAGCAGGCCAGCCTACTACCCTTATTGATTTACCAGGTACGTATAGTTTTTATCCCAAAAGAGAAGATGAGTGGGTGGCCTATAAAGTACTGATGGGTGTGGATGAAGAAGTGAAAACAGATTTAATATTACTGATTGCAGATGCAAGTAATTTAAAAAGAAACTTACTTTTTTGTACTCAAATTATAGATTTAAAAATTCCAGTGGTCTTAGCACTTACCATGAATGATTTGGCCGCTAAAAAAGGAATTAAAATTGATATAGCAGGACTGCAAGAAGATTTAGGTATTCCTGTGGTAGCCATTGACGCTAGAAAAAATAAAGGACTTACAGAATTAAAAACGGCTTTAACCAATATTATTCAAACTACGCGATCAAAAAATCAGGCGAGTTTTATTGATAATAAAAAATTAGCGCCTGCGGCCATTGAAGCTTTCAAAAAATTATATCCTACCCATAGCGATTATGCAGCGCTCCATTATTTAATGCATCATGAAACATTTCCATTAGATAAAGAAATGCAACTGGAGATTGAGCAAATTGAAATTGACAACGATTTTAATCATACCAAAACACAGGCCCAAGAAATATTAGAACGCTATAGTCATATTAGTGAAATAATGAAAACAAGGGTAAGCACCCCCGATCCAACTGCCAATAAAAAAAGATCTGAAAAATTAGATTCCATTTTTTTACATCGTGTGGGTGGTTATGCTATTTTAGTTTCTGTATTGTTTGTTTTATTTCAATCGGTTTTTTGGATGGCGAAATTTCCCATGGATGGCATTGAATGGATATTTACCAATTTAACTTCTTATTTAAACTCAGTACTGCCGAGTGTTTGGTGGGAGGACTTACTCGTGAATGGACTAGTGGCAGGTATTGGAGGCATTGTTGTTTTTGTGCCGCAGATCATGATTTTATTTGGACTGATTACTTTATTAGAAGACACTGGCTATATGGCGCGTATAAGTTTTTTAAGCGATAAGTTGATGCGCAAAGCAGGTTTGAATGGGAAAAGTGTGATGCCCATGATTAGTGGTTTTGCCTGTGCAGTGCCTGCTATTATGAGTGCCAGAAATATTGAAAATAAAAAAGAACGTTTACTTACTATTATGGTTACACCTTTTATGAGTTGCAGTGCAAGACTACCGGTGTATACTATTTTAATATCGCTAGTGATAGATGATAGAATGTACTTTGGTTTTTTAAGTTTACAAGGACTAGTGATGATGGGATTATACTTAATGGG
>CALPSK010000113.1 GCA_943326215.1 Sediminibacterium ginsengisoli
AGACTTCGGTATGAAAAAATTAGACTTACATTATACCACTATTACAAAATATGACGAGACCTTTAAAAAAGTAAATGTCATTTTTGAAAATGATAATTTGCAAAATACCTTGGGTGAGGTTTTAGCAAAACATAATAAAAAACAAATTATAATTGCGGAGACGGAGAAATATCCTCACGTTACATTTTTCTTTAGTGGTGGCAGGGAATTACCCTTTGAAGGGGAAACAAGAATTATGGCCCCTTCTCCTAAAGTGGCTACCTATGATTTGCAACCTGAAATGAGTGCCGCGGAATTAACCGATAAATTATTGCCTGAAATTAATGCAGGTAAGCCCGATTTTGTTTGCTTGAACTTTGCCAATGCTGATATGGTTGGACATACGGGTGTGTTTTCAGCGGTAATGAAGGCGGTGGAAACCGTAGACGCCTGCGTTGAAAAAATTGTAACTGCTGGTGTAGAGAATGGTTATACTATCTTTTTAACTGCGGATCATGGTAATGCCGATTACATGATTAATGAAGATGGAAGCCCTAACACAGCGCATACACTTAATTTGGTACCTTTTTTCATTATAGATAAAGACTGGAAAGGCAGCATAAAACCAGGTAAATTAGGTGATTTAGCCCCTACTATATTAAAAGTGATGGGCCTAGAAATACCTAAGGAAATGACTGGCAATGTATTAATTTAAGAAAACTATTAATAAATATTATCTTTAATAAATACCCAAGTCATAGATTAGCAAAATAAGAAGCACTATATTGTTAAACTTAACAAAGAAAAAATTGTCAAAGTCTTATTAAATTAGAAACAGCTTAAAAAACCAATATTATGATCAAGAAAATACTCATTGGACTACTTGTTATATTAGTAGCCATTCAATTTATTCGCCCAGAGAAAAATAATTCAGCAGACATTACAAAAGACATTTCTACATTGTACCCAATGCCTGATAGCGTTAAAGTAATTGTAGACAAAGCCTGCGCCGATTGCCATACCAACAATACAAAGTATCCTTTATACGCGGCTATTCAACCTATTAGCTTTTGGTTAGCAGACCACGTGAATGATGGTAAGCGCCATTTTAATTTCAATGAATTTGCAGGCTATAGACTAGCTAAGCAAAATCATAAATTAGAAGAAGTAATTGAACAAATTAAAGAAGGCGAAATGCCCCTTCCTTCTTATACAATTATTCATACAGAAGCAAAATTAACTGAAGCTGAAAAAGAAACTTTAACTAAATGGTGTCAAAGTATTATGGATACATTGAAAGCTACTTATCCTGCTGATAGCCTTATATTAAAGAAGCCCACTCAAACGCAAGCCGCCTCTAAATAGGTTTACTACCGTATGAAAATTGTTAAAGCAACCTATTTAATTTCTAGTCCTAGTTTTGATCAATGCCCTGCATTGAAAGCGCCAGAATATGCCTTTATTGGAAGAAGTAATGTAGGCAAGTCCTCCATTATTAATGCGCTTTGTTCACAAAAGAATTTAGCCAAGACTTCGGGCACGCCAGGAAAAACACAGCTCATCAACCACTTTGAAATTACAAGCAATAGTGTCGCTAAAGGCAAGCAAGACAAATGGTATATAGTAGATTTACCCGGCTATGGTTTTGCGAAAGTATCTCAAAGTAGTAGAAGAAGATGGGAGCAAATGATAGAAAACTATTTAAGAAAAAGAGAAAACTTAAATCGTGTATTTGTTTTAATTGACAGTAGACATGCTCCTCAAAAAATTGATTTAGAATTTGTAGAACAATTATTCAAATGGGAAATTCCTTTTACCATTATATTCACTAAGTCAGACAAAGAGAAACCAGCTGTGGTGGCAAGAAATGTAAAATCATTTTTTGAGAAGCTCAACGAAATACTTCCTTTTTTACCACAAGGTTTTGTAACTAGTGCAGAAAAAAGAACAGGTGTAGATGAGGTAATTGCCTGTATTGACCAATACAATAAACTAGACGCTGAAGGACTTTGATACATTGAAGGGCTTTAGCACTGTTTATAAATTCAATTGTTAATTCACTGCTTTATCTGCACAGCAACTGCTTGCAAAGGCTTCTGGCTTGGCTTTAAAGGCAAATCCCATACCTAATATATAGCCCATGGCTTCTTTTAAAGCGTCATTGCTTTTAAATTGCGGATTGGTGTTAATGTCGGCATGCACTTCCATTTCAATATTGTGTTCAATAAAAAGATCGCATAGCTCATAAGCAATTTCAATGCTTTTAGCCACTTCCATTAACATCCTTTCTTTCAAATGATATTTTTGTGTGGATTTGTCGTTATGGATATACATGAAACCTCCATTATGTTCTCTTAAAAAAACAATCACCGTAGCAAACTCTGTAACATTCGCCTTTACTTGACTATCTGTTCCAATACATACTTTTAGTTTTGTCTTTTTTTCTGACTCGGCAATGATGGCTTGTTTTACTGCCTCTTTAATAGGTAGTACAATTTTTTCTCCGTTAAATTTTCTCCATAACATAATATCAATATTATAAGGTGAATAGTATAGGGTGAGCCAGATTGGATAAGTTATTGCATTGGATAAGGAATTGACTACTCTAATCTACCATAATAGATTTGAAAGCCACTCTACCTAGCTGCTGCAGTTTTCAACAGCAGGTGGATAAGCCCACCTTTTAGCTAAAAGCCGCCTATATTTATTACCTTTGGCCATTTAATAGATCGCCCATTATGAAAATATTATTCCAATACATTAAACCCTTTAAAGGCCTTGTTTTACTAGCTTTTATTTTAGCAGGTATTAACCAAACTTTTTCTTTATTCGACCCCATGATTTTTGGGAAACTAATTGATGAATTTGCCAAAAACCCTATGGTGGATGCAGCAGGTAAGCACAGAACACAGTCCGATTTTTTAAGGGGGGTAAGTAATATGTTGTTATTACTAGTAGGTACTGCCATGGTAAGTAGAATAGCCAAGGCCTTCCAAGATTATACAGTGAATGTCATTATTCAAAAATTTGGCGCCGCCTTATTTACCGATGGATTAAAACATTCCATGCAACTTCCTTTTCAAGCTTTTGAAGATCAAAGAAGTGGAGAGACTTTATCTATCTTAACCAAGGCAAGAGCCGATTGCGAAAAGTTTATTAGCTATGTAGTGAATGTCTTATTTGGTATTATTGTAAGTGTCATTTTTGTTTCTATCTACGCTACAAGATTACATTGGTCCATTATTCCTATTTATATAGGTGGGGCAAGCCTTATAGCCTATGTTACCAATTTGTTAAGTAAGAAAATAAAGGTCATACAAAAAAATATAGTGAAGGAAACCACTTCTTTAGCAGGTACCACTACTGAAAGTTTACGCAATATTGAATTAATTAAAAGTTTGGGCTTAACCACACAAGAAATTCAAAGATTAAATAATAATACTTATAAAATTTTAGCCCTTGAATTAAAAAAAGTAAAAAATGTGCGCTCCTTAAGTTTCATCCAAGGCACCATGGTGAATTTTTTAAGACAGGTGATTACTTTTACTTTAATGTGGCTCATCTTCAAAGAAATTTTAACAGTAGGTCAATTAATCTCTTTACAGTTTTATAGCTTTTTTATATTTGGACCACTTCAAGAAATTGGAAGTATTATTTTAAGCTATAGAGAAACAGAAGCCTCTTTAAATAATTTCGATGCCTTGATGAAAAAGCCCATCGAACAAACCCCTAGCAACCCCATTGCTGTTGGAGATATTCAACAATTGGCATTTCATCAAGTGGGCTTTCAACATCAAACCGCCAATTTTAAAGCCATTGATAATATTAGCTTTGAAGCCAAGAAGGGCGAAACTGTTGCCTTTGTAGGTCCTTCAGGGGCAGGCAAAAGTACCTTAGTAAAATTATTAGTGGGATTGTATGAACCACAAGAAGGAGAAATATTAGTCAATAATGTGCATTCAAAAAATATTGACATGACGGGACTTCGCAATCAAATTAGTTTTGTTACCCAAGACACTCAATTATTTGCAGGTACGATTAGAGAAAATTTAGCCTTTGTAGCCCCAAATGCAACCGAAGAAGATATGTTAGTGGCCCTTACTAAGGCAAGCTGTTCCAATATTTTAGACAAAGGGGGTAGTGGACTAGCTACCTTAATTGGAGAAGGTGGTTTAAAATTAAGTGGTGGAGAAAAACAAAGATTATCAATTGCCAGGGCCTTATTAAGACATCCTCATTTATTAATATTTGATGAAGCCACTTCTTCTTTAGATAGTATCACAGAAGAATCTATTACCGATACCATTAGGCAGCTATCAGCAGAAAGAGAGCAAATTACCATTATGATTGCGCATAGATTGTCTACCATAATTCATGCAACTAGAATATATGTTTTAGAGAAAGGACAAGTCATTGAAAAAGGTACCCATGATTCACTCTTATCAGAGAAGGGCTTGTATTATGCAATGTGGAGACAACAAATTGGAGAAAGAAGAATGTCTAATTAGTTAGTATTTTTACGACCACAGCGGCTAATATGGAAAAAGAGCAGTTTAAGGAAATTCAGTCAAGTATACCCCATGAACCGGGCATCTATCAATACTTTGATGG
>CALPSK010000114.1 GCA_943326215.1 Sediminibacterium ginsengisoli
GAAGCCATTTTGCCTTATCAGTATAAAAGCAAAATTGGTTTCGCTAAAATTCAAATTAAATAGTAGCTGGTGGTTTTTTTATTTAAAGACAAATCCGACCTTAACTTAATTTTTTTATTGTTATTAAGTCTAGCCTTACATTTTCATGTATGGACAAATCCGCCATTAGTCATTGCCAATGATTCGGATGGTTTATTGTCTTATTTTTTACTTCATTACGTAAAGTCTTTACCTCCATTAGTTTTATTTTTTTTATTTCATACCATATTATTAAGTCAGGCCATTCGATTAAATATTTTGCTGAGTAATTTTAAAATGTTTCAGCAAATTAGTTATATACCTGCCTTTACTTATGTTATTTTAACAGCCATGTTCCCTTATTGGGATGTTATAAGCGCTGGTCTAATTGCGAATTCATTGGTTATTTGGATACTTGTGAAATTACTTCGCTTATATGATCAAAATCAACCCAAAACCTTAGAATTTAATATTGGTTTAATTTTGGGCTTATCCATTATTTTATATGAACCCATTGCTATATTGATACCTGTGGTTTTATTTGCACTAGTTATCATTAGACCTTTTAAATTAGCGGAATGGTTGGTCTTAATAATGGGTATTCTGCTTCCCTTTTACTTTATTTTTACCTATGTTTTTTTAACTGGAAATATTAATGATTTCAGACAATTTTTACCCAAATTAGACTGGAAAAACCCACTCGTGCAACCAAGCTTCAATGTGATTTTGGCTTTAGTGGTTATGGGGGTTCAATTAATAGCCGGCTTTTTTTATTGGAATGAACAGCAGGCCCGCTTTATTATTCAGGTGAGAAAATATTGGGGGGTATTTTTTCTGCTTTTAATACTTACTTTTTTTCAACCCATCCTTTTTTCAGTACAAGCCCTCTATGCCTCGGCTATTGTGATAGCGCCCTTGGCCAGTTTTATCAGTTTTGGCTATGCCACACCCAAAAGACTGCTCATTCCCAATCTCTTATTTTGGGCGGCGGCTGCAGTTATTGTGTATAACCACCTTGGCTAAGTGAAGAATTTAACCCAGTCTTTTTAAGGGTTTTTGGTACCTTTGAGACTTAGTTTTAAGCATTAAAAAATTTAGCTATGAAGTTTGGCGTATTAGTATTCCCGGGATCGAATTGTGATAGAGATATGCAAGATGCATTAGAAAAAGATTTAGGCTATCCAGTTGAAATGTTATGGCATAAGGACAGCGATCTTTCTCATTTCACCACAGACGATTGTATCGTGCTTCCAGGAGGATTTTCTTACGGTGACTATTTGCGTTGTGGAGCCATTGCTAAATTTAGTCCAATGATGAAATCGGTGATTGAGTTTGCGAATAAAGGTGGAAAAGTATTAGGGGTTTGTAATGGCTTTCAAATTTTATGCGAGAGCGGTTTATTGCCTGGCGCTTTATTACAAAATGCGAATCAACAATTTATATGTAAAAATGTATTTATTAAAACAGATAAAAGTGAGGCTTTGCAAATTCCTATAGCACATGGCGAAGGAAGGTATTATGCAGACGAAGCTACTTTAACGCATTTGGAAAAAAACAATCAAATATTATTTCGTTACTGCGATGAAAAAGGAAAACTAGGAGGTACTGCGAATCCCAATGGATCTACTATGGATATTGCAGGTATTTGTAATGATAAGCGTAATGTATTTGGTATGATGCCGCATCCAGAGCGCGCCACCTCTAATGCATTAAGTAATATAGATGGTAAAAAAGTATTTGAAATACTAGGCTTGAAGAATTAGGCTTGTAGAATTAGGTTGAAAAGTTTTTTGAATTGAATTTAACAATGTAGAATAATGAATATGAAAAAAATAATAGTCTTGTTTTCTGCGGTAGTATTTGCATTTAATGTAAATGCTCAAAAAACAAATCCAGTAAAATGGAGTTTTACAGCAGTTAAAAAAACGGACAAGCAATATGAGCTAGTAGCCACAGCAACAATAGATGCCTCATGGCATATCTATTCTCAGTTTGTATCTGGTGGCCCTATTCCTACCAATTTTACTTTTAGTAAAAACCCACTCATTCAATTAGCGGGTAAAACAAAGGAAAAAGGGAAATTGCAAAAAATGTATGATAAAAATTTCAAAACAGAGCTTAGCTTTTTTAGTGATAAAGTCGATTTTGTGCAAACAGTTAATTTAAAAGTAGCTAGTAAAACTAATTTAGTGGGTGTGGTGGAATATAGTGTTTGTAACGATGATCGTTGCTTACCTCCAGTAAAGGTTCCTTTTGAAGTGGCCTTGAATTAATCCAATTTTAATAATTCTATTTTGAATAAAATACTTGCCTTCTTTGTATTTTTAATTTCTTCACTTATTGGGCTTTCACTGCAAGCGCAAGCACCTATTACCATTACTGCAAAGGCAGAGGTGGTCAATGATAGTAGCTATTCCATTAAGGCAAATATTCAAATAAAAGAAGGCTGGCATGTATATGGAACTAATCCAGACGGATTAAATGCCCCTGAACTAAGTTCGAAAATTGAAACAGCAAAATTTCAAGACAAGGCAGTTTTTTCTATTAAGCCTTCTCAAGAAAAAGATATTTTATTTACCAAGGCCTTAGTGTTCAATAAACCTTTTGATCTATCTCAAAATATAATCATTGAAGGTTTTCAGCCCGATAGTTTGCAACTATTACTAGTAATGAATGTGGCCAAGGCCGATTCTTTTTTGAGTCTAGAAATTCCTTTTTCAGTAGCCCTTGCCAATGGCAAAAAAGTAGCAGGCTTTCAAATCCTTCTACCTGAAGCAGCCACTCAAGCACCTGCTAATGCCTGTGGTACTGAGGCGGCTACAACTAATACTAGTTCAAGTCCTTGGGAATTATTACTACTTGGTTTTTTAGGCGGCTTAATTGCTTTGATTACGCCATGTGTATTTCCAATGATACCCGTAACGGTTTCATTTTTTACCAAGCGCTCTAAAACAAGAAAGCAGGGTATTAAAAACGGGTTACTATATGGAGTAAGTATATTTTTAATTTATGTTTTAGCAAGTGTACCCTTTCATATTCTAGGTAATGTACAACCAGAAATTTTTAATAGTATCTCCACCAACCCTTGGTTAAATATTATATTCTTTATCATATTTGTCTTTTTCAGTATTTCCTTTTTTGGATTTTTTGAAATTAGTTTACCAAGTGGTATTGCCAATAAGGCCGATTCCAAAAGTGGATTGGGTAGTATAGCAGGTATATTTTTTATGGCTATTACTTTAGCTATTGTTTCTTTCTCCTGTACGGGTCCAATATTAGGAACCTTGCTAGTAGGCTCTTTACAAGGAGGTGCTTGGGCATTAACTTATGGAATGGCCGGTTTTGGTTTAGCCTTAGCCCTGCCATTTACTTTATTTGCCATCTTCCCTCAATGGTTACAAAGCTTACCTAAATCGGGTGGATGGTTAGATACAGTTAAAAAAGTATTGGCCTTTTTAGAATTGGCCTTGGCCTTTAAATTTTTATCCAATGCCGATTTAGTAGAGCATTGGGGACTTTTAAAAAGAGAAGTGTTCTTAGCTATTTGGGCTATCATTAGCATTGCCTTAGCACTTTATTTAATAGGAAAATTATTATTACCTCATGATGTAAAAGGAGAGAAAATTTCAGGTGGCAGAAAATTAGGTGCAGTTCTAGCTTTTGCTTTTGGTATTATTTTAATAGTGGGGATGGTGCCTAAGAATACTTATTTATTAAAATTCTTAAGTGGCTTTCCGCCGCCAACGCATTATAGTTTATTTACCAATACAGCTGAACAGGCTGGATTGCATGCGAATGTGGTGAATGACTATGAGAAAGCAGTGCAATTATCTAAGCAGCAAAATAAACCTATACTGATTGATTTTACTGGTTGGGCCTGTGTGAACTGTCGTAAGATGGAAGAGAATGTTTGGACCGATCCTGAAGTGATGAGCTTTATTCAAAATAATTTTATACTCGTTTCTTTATATGTAGATGATAAGGCGTTACTTCCAGTAGAAAAGCGTTTTACTTATACCACCGCTTCAGGTGCTAAAAAAGAAATAACAAGTGTAGGCGATTTATGGGCCACTTTTCAAGCGGAAAACTTTAATCAGTCCTCTCAGCCATTGTATGTGGTGATGAGTCCAGATCAAAAATTATTATCTAATCCGGTAGGTTATACGCCCGATACTAAAGAGTATTTGAATTGGCTACAATGTAGCGCCAGTAAATAAATCTAAAAAAGCTCCAATTGGAGCTTTTTTAAAATAATTAGAGGATTTATGGAGTCTTTATATTTTATAAAAGACGAACATAAATCTAAAAAAGCTCCAATTGGAGCTTTTTAAAAATCGTTAGAGAAATAAAGAATTTGCTTTTATATTTCTTTAAAAGCAAATTATTTATAGACTCATGCCGCGCTCAGCCATCATCTTCCTTAAGTTTATTAAGCCATAACGCATTCTTCCAAGTGCAGTGTTAATGCTGCAATTAGTCATTTGTGCAATTTCTTTAAAACTTAAATTGGCATAATGTCTTAACACAATAATTTCTCTTTGTTCTTCAGGAAGTAGGTC
>CALPSK010000115.1 GCA_943326215.1 Sediminibacterium ginsengisoli
ATACTAAAAAAATTAATGTCAGTATCTAGTAACAATAATAATTTTTCAAAAGGTACCGACTTAGCAGTCATAGTTGTTTACCTGATCATGGTGGCCATTGGCATTATGTGTATTTTTATGGTAGAATATAACCCCAATTTAGATTGGAGCAATTCTTTTTTAACAGCTAAAACAAATTATAGCAAGCAAATTTATTTTGCTATTTTCTGCGCGTTTGTAGCCATTTTTATTTTACTTATCGATAGCAAACTATTTACAGCTCTTGCGAATATTTCTTATGTACTGGGTATCTTGTTAATGTTGGCCACTTTTGTTTTAGGTAAAAATATAAATGGATCCAAAAGTTGGATTCCCATAGCAGGCGGTTTTAATTTACAACCCGCAGAATTATGTAAAATTTTTACTGCATTAATTTTAGCCAAGTTTATTTCTAAACCCGAAACCGATTTTACCAAAATAAAGTCTCATATCATTGCGGGTATAATGATTGCTCTTCCAGCGGTTTTATCCATCATGCAACATGAATTAGGTCTGGCCTTGGTGTACAGCTCTTTTATTTTTGCCATGTACCGTGAAGGGCTTCCTCCGGTAATACTAGTTATTCTGCTCTCATTCGCTATTCTTGTTATTGCTACTTTATTATTAGAGCCTACTACCCTAGCCATTATCTTAACTGCCCTAGCAGGTCTATTTATTGCCAACATGATTAAAAGGTTTAAACGTAATAAAAAGAATATCTTAATAGTACTTGCCATTTGGGTAATAAGTTTTGGCACCGTTCGATTTGCAGTACCTTATATATTTAATAATGTATTTGAGTGCTACCAAAGTACCCGTATTTACTCTATGATTGGTAAAGAGTATGATTGTTCTTTAAATAAAAAATCGGCCAGTTCAATAACAGAGAAAAAAAGTAAAAAGCCCGATGATTACAATGTGAAACAAAGTAAGATTGCCATAGGCTCTGGAGGCTTTTGGGGTAGAGGTTTTTTAAAGGGGACACAAACTAGAGGAAGATATGTACCCGCTCAGCATACCGATTTTATATTTACTTCCCTTGGAGAAGCTTTTGGCTTTGTAGGTACTTTCAGCTTCTTAGCACTTTATTTATTTTTCTTATTTAGACTTATAAGAATTGCGGAAAGACAGAGAAGTACTTTTTCAAGAGTCTACGCCTATAGTGTGGTAGGTATTTTCTTTTTTCATATTGCGGTGAATATTTGTATGACCGTTGGCTTATTTCCAGTAGTGGGTATTCCACTGCCTTTAATTAGTTATGGCGGATCCTCCCTACTTACCTTTACAGCCCTTTTATTTATTTTATTAAGATTAGACGCAGACAGACAGATGGTGCTTCGTTAATGCTTATTTTTGCAGTATGCGCATTTACCCTTTATCTGAAGGCAGTTTTTCCATTGATGAAACAAAGGTCTTTAAACCTTTTGATAGCAGTAGCCCCGATTATCCTAACAGGCCCAAGGGTTCTATTTTAGTAGAGGTCCAACCCTTTGTCATCATTACCGATAATGATATTATTTTATTAGATACGGGACTTGGCTATTTGAATAAGTTAGGCGTATTACAAATTCATGAAAATTTAATGGCCTTAGGCATTGACCCTTCAAAAGTCACCAAGGTTTTTTTAAGTCATTTACACAAGGACCATGCAGGGGGAATTAGTTATTTGCATCCCTTACATCAGGAGCAATTTATAAGTTTTCCTTATGCAAAATACTATGTGCAAAAAAGAGAATTTGAAGAAGTCATGCAAAATAGTAATAACCCAACACTAAGAGCGCAAGTGGGTATATTGGAAGATTTTAGCGGAACGGTATGGCTTACGGAGGATAAAGGCAGTATTGATGATTTGATTCATTATGAAATTACGGGCGCGCATTGCGAGTTCCATCAAGTTGCCTGGATCAAAGAAAATGAAGAAATAATTTTTTTTGGTGCAGATGTCGCTCCACAAATACAACAAATGAAATCAAGATTTGTGGCTAAATACGATTTAGACGGAAAGAAAGCTTTAGCATACAGACAGCGTTGGTGGGAAGAAGGCAATAAAGAAGCTTGGACCTTCGCATTTTACCATGATATTAGTCAGCCTACTTTTCTTTCCAATAGAAATATCTAGAAATATTTTTGCAATACGATTAAACCGCTCCGCTGTCTTTCCAATTCCATAAATGCAAACAGGCATAGGTTCTATAAGGAGCCCAGGCCAGTGACCTTTTCAACATCTTTGTTTGTAATTCTTTTTTAGTGGTGTATTTTATTTTATACAGTCTTATCATGGCTTGTTGAATACCTAAATCATCCACTGCAAAAACATCTTCATGTCCAAGACTAAACATTAGTAGCATCTCCACCGTCCACCTACCCACCCCTTTTATTTGAGTAAGTAGTTCAATCACTGCTTCGGGCTCCATTGCATATAATTGCTTATCTGTTATTTTTTGACTTATAAAAAATTGAGCTACATTTTGAACATAGTTCACTTTTGAATTGCTTAAACCAATACCTCTTAATATATCAAAAGGAGTATCTATAACGGCCTGCATACTAGGCTCTTTGCCTTTATAGATATCTAAAAACCTTTTAAAAATAATGGCGGCTACTTTCGTACTCAATTGCTGAGAGACAATACTGGCTATTAAACGAATAGCCGTATTCTTTCTTTTATCTAAAGAATAAGCCTCTCCTTTTACAAGTGTTGCCAAACCTTTATCTTTTTTTAAATGTCTTTGATAGCTCATTGGCACAAAATAGGTAGAATTCAATAATTTTAATTAACTTTTCAATGAATAAATCACAGACTATGAAAAAATATTTCACTATTGCAGGGCTTTTAATTTGTTTAATAAGTTTTGCGCAAAACAAGGACAAGCAAGCCATTCAGCAATTATTAGATAAGCAAGTTGCCGCTTGGAATACAGGCAATATAGATGCCTTTATGTTGGGCTATTGGGAAAATGATAGCCTTTTATTTATGGGTAAAAATGGTCCTACTTATGGCTACAATACGACCATGGTGAATTATAAAAAGAATTATCCCGATACCGACCATATGGGTCAATTAGCTTTTACCATTACAAGAATGCAAGCCCTCAATTCTGACCATTATTTTATCATTGGACAATTTCATTTAAAAAGAAATATCGGAGATGCCCATGGAAATTTCACACTCTTATTTAGAAAAATAAAGGGAGCTTGGAAAATCATTGCAGATCATACGAGCTAGATAAATTAAATATAGCTACTAGACTGATACAACCAGTCTAGTAGGCATTAGTCTATTTTTATACCAATAGGATTTTTCCAAATTCTATACAAAGTATAAGCGAAGCCTATAAAGCTAATAAGTAGGTATACATAAAACAATATATTACCAAGCTTCCACTCAGTTTCAATAAATGCATAGCCCCACATAATACCAAAGGCTACATTAATTGACATATACAATACCACCAAGCCAATGGTGCGCATAATTCTATTGAGGTATTGAAGTAATAATGGCTCCATAATTAGTCTAAGCTTTGTTTATTATTGGCTGCTGCTTTTAATAAGCGATCAAATTGCGCAGGCGTTAAATCGTTATAGAAATAGTAAACAGGGTCTACTTTTACATTTCTTTTAATCACTTCATAATGACAATGTGGACCGGTACTCTTTCCTGTATTACCAATGTATCCAATCACTTCCCCTCTTTTTACAGACTGACCCACCTTGGCTTTCACACGCACCATATGTCCATACAATGTTTGGTAACCAAAGCCATGATTAATAACCACTTTATTACCGTAGCCATCAGTATTGAAACCTGCAGCCTGCACTACTCCATCTGCAGTAGCATAAATAGGCGTACCCGATGGTGCTGTAAAATCTAATCCCTGATGAAAACGAACGTCTTTATAAATGGGGTCAATTCTATAACCAAAACTTCCTGCAATTCTATTTAAGTTTTTATTACTCACTGGCTGAATAGAAGGAATGGCCTTTAATAATTTTTCTTTGTTCTTCACCATGGTACCTATCTCTGAAAAGGAAGTAGTTTGATAGGCCATTCTTAAACTTAAATTGTTTAATTGATCAACCATACTCTCTAACAATTCATTATTAGAAAAACTTTGTAATAAGCGCACTTCTTTTTTAGATTCCATTTCTTTGACTCTTGCACTATCCGGAATGGGGCTGGATTCAAAAATAGATCGATACACTTCATTGTCTCTACTTTCTAATTCAACCATTTGTAATTGTAATTTCTTTAGCTCAGAAGACAAGACACTATAATTCTCTTTATACATTTCGTTTTGCTGACGCAACAACTTTTCTTTAGGAGAGTCAATGTATTGAAACATGATAATGACAATAATAACACCTGTTACTATAGAAGCAGCCACAAAGCCGAATAGCTGAAGTAGACGCACTCGAAGGGGCACTTCCACTTTTTCAAATCGAAGGGTATGGGTATTAAAGAAGTATTTTATTTTCTTCATTTGAAATATGCCATTTTTTTGTCTAATTAGGCCATAAAAAAGCCCCAATTCCTTACCTTTGAGGACATTAAAA
>CALPSK010000116.1 GCA_943326215.1 Sediminibacterium ginsengisoli
AGATTCTATAAATTTAAATGGAGTAGAGGGGTGGTCCTGTATAAATGATTTTACTTCATCATAAGATTCAGTAGAATTATTATTGACTATAATCACTTCTTCTAATAATTCTTTTTTTGAACTCAATTTCTCAATATTCATTGCTAAAGCCAACATATCTGCTGGCCTATTATAAGTAATAATAATTATAGCAATTTTATTCATGAGTGCTTAAATACTTTTTTGCTTATTTCTGAAAGCTATCAATACCATTGCTGCTATACTTAACCATAATAAAATAGATGCATATGTACTTGCTACAATAGAATTTTTAATAGTAATTGGCTTGAATTCAAATCTAATAGCATGATTGCCTGCAGGTACTACTAAAGCTCTTAAAACATAGTTTGTTTTTACTATAGGGGCTTCTACATTGTCGATATAAGCCTTCCAGCCTAAATTGTAATAAATTTCACTAAAAACTGCAAGTTGTTTTTTTGTGGAGCTACTTGTATAGTTTATTTCATCATTTTTATTATTGACAAGTGCTATGCTTGCATTTTCATCATATTCTAAACTACTCAAAGACTCTATTTTGTCCTTTTCTTCTATAACGGCTGTGTCTTTGGGGTTGAAACTATCTAATCGTTTCATTACTTCTGCAGGCCCTTTTTCTACTTGAATACCTTTTACAAACCAAACATTGCCCAAGGCATCTTTATTGGGAATGGTATCATTGGCTAAATTTCCAGTAATAACATACTTGGTATTTAACATATTCATAGTAGGCATACAATTCGGAAACTTATACCATTGATTTTCGATAAGGTCTTGATAAATGCTCAATTTAGCAGCATGGTAGCCTCCAACTGTTTTATGATTATAAGCAACTATAGCACCTCCATTAAATGCATTATTAATACCGCCTCTCATATCTAATACCCTGTATTGAGAGGTATCTTTTTTTAAAGCAATGTCAATGGGGCTTAAGGCGAAAGCATTTTCATTTTCATTGGCTTCAATAAAAGTATCTGCATTCAAATATTTTAAATTTACTTGAAATAAATCTATCATGGATAAAATTCCAAATGCAACTAATAATACTGTTTGATTGATTACTTTTTTGATAGCTAAAAAAACCAAAGCAAAAATTAATACAACATATATAAAGAATTTCATGACATCTCCTTCAATCATTCCTTTTCTATCTGTTGCAATGGCATTGACTAAATCGCGAGCAGGTGTTTCAAAAACCGCTCTTTGGTTCGCATCTGGAATTTTAGCTATTTGTTCAATTAAATTTCTTTCGCTATCGCTTTTGAAATCGCTGGTAAAGTAAATGGACAATACGCTAAAAAGAATAAGCCCAGTTAAAATAAAACTTAATTTATACTTGGTTATAATATTTTTCACACTTGTTTCTGTACTTATTTCAGCCATCCCATATAAAGCCATAATGCCTAATAAGAGGGTAGGGATAACCATAATCATACTAGGGGCTCTGAATTTGTTATAAAACGGAATATTATTTAATATAAATACATTGAATGATTCAAAATAACTTCCAGCGCTTAACATACATGAAAGAATAATAGTAGCAGCTATCCACCATTTGTGTTTATTGTTTTTTACAGAAAAGCCAAGTAGAGCAAAGAAGCAAATGATAACACCCACATAAGGAGGCCCTGCTGTGAAACCTATACCTCCCCAGTAAAAAGAAAGAAAGGATTGTAATTGTTGGGCTACCTCAGGCTGCATTTGTTGCAATGTTTCAATAGCTTTTGATTTTGCTGGATCAATGGCATTAGGATCGCTTGCCCCGCCATATATATGAGGGAACATTAATACCAACGGTTCCGATTTATACATGCTATAGCTTAAAGCGTAGTCTTTATTTAAACCTGATGAAGTTGTTTTAGAGTCTTTTGTAATTAATTTACTTCCGCCTCTGATAGACTCTTTGCCATATTCATAGGTACTCAATAATAAAGGAGCATTGACTGCTAATCCTATAATACCTGCTGTAAGTCCAATGCCTAAAGTTTTTAAAATATGGGTGTACTCTTTATTCTTAATCCATACAATAAGAAAGTAAACTGTCATGATTAATGCAATAAGCACACCATAATAGTCTATTTGAATATGGTTCCCTTGAATTAGAAGTACTGTTGCTATGGAAGTTAATAGGCCTCCCAGTAAATATTTCTTTTGGTATAAAACCAGTAATGATGCAATGAATAAAGGCAAATAAGCAATTGAATGCATTTTAGTAATATGGCCCACTGTTACAATGATGGGGTTGTATGTAGCATAACTATACCCTAATGCTCCAATTACACTTATGATGGTATTAAAACCAAGTACTTGCGCTAAAAAGTAAAAACACAAACTGGCTAGAAAAAATAAACTAATAGGTTCTGCTAATCTTAAAGTTAAGAGTTGATCAATCCAACCAACTGAATATTCGAATCCGCCCACTCCTGTAGTTTGATAAGCGGGCATGCCCCCAAACATACTATTACTCCATAAGGGGGTATAGCCATATTTTTCTTTGAATGAAAATGCGTCCTGCGCCATTCCTTTCCACTGGGTAATATCTGATTGTTGTAATACCTTGCCTTCCAAAGCGGGCTTGCAATAAATAATGGCCACAATGGCAAATATGGCTACAGCAATAATATGGGGTAGGGCCGACTTGAAAATAGACTTCAACATATTCATATATTTATACTAACAAACCTACGACTAAAAAGGCTTTTTAAGTAATTTTAGTACCTTGTAAATATTAACAAATAGAATGAAAAATAGTACCTCTTTTGCCTTTACCGCTAAGCTTGCCATTATCTGCAATGCCTTCTATTTATTTACTACCGCTTTTCTCTTTTTATCATGGTTAAAAATACCTGCAGATGTGGCCAATTTTATGGCTGTTTTAGGCCTTGAAATGGCTCCTTTTGTAAATTTGATCTTTGTTATTTGGTTTATCATTAATTTAATTAGAAAAAAGAGCATTGATTTACCCCATTGGCAAACAATCATTAACCTTTTGATGTTATTGTTACAAATTATCTTACTTATTATTTAAATTGAAACATGATTCATTCTATTTTAAAAGACAAACCCACTAAATTATTTCTAGGCATCACCGCTTTTTTTGTGGCCAATGCCTTAATTGCTGAATGTATAGGGGGTAAAATATTTTCTTTAGAAAAAGTATTTGGCATGGCACCCTCTAATTTTACATTATTTGGTGTGTCGAATCTTTCTTTTAATTTAACCTGTGGTGTTTTGTTATGGCCACTTGAATTTGTGATTACCGATATAGTGAATGAATATTTTGGGCCAAAAGCAGTGCGTAGAATTAGTTATACGGCGGTAGCTTTAATTAGCTATGCTTTTATAATGTTTTATGTAGCTATGAATGTTGCACCTGCACAATTTTGGGTAGAATCTAAAACCGCAGATGGAATACCAAGCATGCAATTGGCATTTGAATCCATCTTTGGACAAGGCATGTGGATAATACTTGGAAGCTTAATTGCCTTTTTAGTAAGTCAGTTCATTGATGTATATGTTTTTCACAGAATTAAAAAAATGACGGGCGATAAAATGATTTGGCTACGTGCCACTGGTTCAACCTTAGTCTCTCAATTGGTAGACAGCTTCGTGGTTTTATTTATTGCTTTTAAAATTGGTAATGGTTGGAGCTGGTCAACTGTATTGGCTGTTTGTGTGGTGAACTATATATACAAGTTTACTATGGCCATTATATTAACGCCCTTAATTGCTTTTATTCAAGGCAGAATTGAAAATTATGTGGGGCATGATCTTGCCAAGAAAATGAAATTGCAAGCGATGGGCTTGGAGAATGAAGTTTAGAAGCTTTGCTTCAATATTTGAATAGCTACTTTGTCAATAGGTAGGCTCATGCTGTCTTCATTCAAGCTCTCAAAATTTACCCAGCGGAAGGACTCGAAAGTGCCTTTATTATCTGCAATTTGCTCTGGGCTAAAGTCAAAATTTTTCTCGCTGGTTCTAATCTTTTCGCATTCAGTGCTATGTACAATGTAGTAAATGGAAATGATTTGGTCTTTTTTATTGAAAGCGGATATTTGAAAAAAATCGGTGGTATATAAATGTGCTCCTACAGTAACTGTAATACCAGTTTCCTCCATAAACTCTCTAGCTAAGCCATCTCTAGTACCTTCTCCAAATTCAAGCCCTCCACCAGGAAGCTTGGTAAAAAACTCACCTCTAATATATTCATCGCTCACCAGTAATCTATTTTGAGCGTCTAGTAGTAAGCCGTACACACGAACATTGAATAAAGCCATAATAAACTATTAAAGTTTGAATTAAATTTCCAGTATATAAATTCTAGTATTTAAATTTTCAATAAATTTTTATACCAAGTGTTTATATATCTATTCTTTATATTTCTAATGCTCCGCTAAAAACAAAGGTACCAGGGCCCATTAAATAAATATTGTCAAATATATTATCTCCTCTATTGTTAAAACTTACTGCAAGTTTTCCACCCAAGG
>CALPSK010000117.1 GCA_943326215.1 Sediminibacterium ginsengisoli
CTAACAATGACTCCAAAATTCTTAGGCCTTACCCCTTCAAATATTTTTTGTAAGCGTTTGCGCTCTTCCCCTGAATGAATTTTTTTAGAGACAGCTACAATTTCATTAAAGGGGGTAAGTACCACAAAGCGACCCGCTAATGATATTTCACAAGTAAGCCTTGGCCCTTTAGCGGCAATAGGTTCTTTTAAAATTTGTACTAAAATATGCGGCTTGCCGTTAAGCACTTCAGAAATCTTCCCTGTTTTTATAATTTCAGGAGCAGATTGAAACTTAGAAAAATCAAATTGATTGTTTTCATCTGCAGTAGCCTGCTGCGTATACTTTAAAATGGATTTTATATAGGGACTAAGGTCGGTATAATGTAAGAAGGCATCTTTTTCAAAGCCCACATCCACGAAGGCGGCATTCAGGCCAGGGATAATTTTTTTGACTTTTCCTAAATACAAGTCTCCTACAGACCAACGGGCATCTAGTTTTTCGTTATGTATTTCAACTAACTTTTTTTCCTCTAATAAGGCTATTTCAACTCCCTCTGGGGAGCTGTTAATAATTAAATCTTTGTTCACGATAGCAACTTTTAAAAACAGGTAGCCCAGTATAAAGCGCAGCAGCTGTTTTATTTTTTTTGAGACACATCCACTTTACAAAGGAAGGAAAAGGTAAAGGTAAAGTTGCTTAGTAGATAAGTGGTGTGTGATTTGAAAAGAAGACAAGCGTATTTAGTTAATTAAATACGCTTGTCTTAGGATAGAGAACTATTTGTTCTTTTTCTTATGACGATTCTTTCTTAAACGTTTCTTTCTTTTGTGCGTCGCAATTTTATGACGCTTTCTTTTTTTACCACAAGGCATGTCGAATAATTTTTGTTATAAAATGTTATTTCTTTAATTCTTGAATTCTTTTAGTCACTGCTTCTTTCGCTTCGGGGATATTTACCTTTTCTCTTACTTTGGTATACCACTCAATGGCGCTATTCTTTTGGTTGATCAATTCATAACATTCTGCCAGGTTCACCATGGCTTCGATGTTATTGGGTTCAAGACCTACGATAATTAAAAAACGTTCGATGGCTTTTTCATACTGTCCCGATTTCTTACCCCCTAATGCTAAAATAAGTTGGCCATAAGTATTTTGTGGATTCTTGTCCACTACTTCTTTCACCTTTAAAATGCCTTCCATAGGATTGTCTGAAATATTTCCAAACAGGTAACAGGCACCTAAATTTATTTTTGATGTATCATTTATAGGATTGATAACCAATGCTTTCTCTAAAAGAACTTTTGCATTTACTGCCATCCATTTCTGAAGGGCAGGTGGTGCGTCAGGCGTTGTTAAATTATTTACCAACAGCTGGGCTGCAAAAGTGAGGCTTTTTTCAGTATTTTCCAACAAAGCAGCGCTGTAAGTATAATATAAATAAGGTTCAATACGCTGAGCCGAATCTGCCCAATATTGAATAAGCTTTTTATAAGCCTTAATACTATCGGCTACTGACTTAGATCTAACTAATTGATTTTCAATTGATAACAGGAAAATTTTCTGATCTGCATTTAGATTTGTTTTAGCGCCATCTACAATAGATTTAGAGCTAAGTTCTTCATTAGCAGCCAATTGGCCAGATGCTGAAGGATCAGGTTTTTTAGATTTGGGGACTAAAAAGTAAAGGATGCTTACTAAAAGCAAGCCAGCAAAAACAACAATAATCTGTGGTTTCTTCAAAGTAGGTCAATTTCAAGCAAAGGTAAGTTACTTAAGTTTGCTTTTAACCTCGTTTACAAATTCTTTTGCTGGTTTGAATGCAGGAATAAAATGTTCAGGTATTTGAACCGCAATATTCTTTTTAATATTACGTCCAATTTTAGCGGCTCTTTTCTTAGTAATAAAGCTGCCAAAGCCACGTATGTATATGTTTTGGCCGTTCGCTAAGTTTTCTTTCACTTCCTTAAACATAGTTTCTAAAGTAACTAATACGTCCACTTTAGGAATTCCAGTTTTTTCAGAAATTTGATTGATAAGATCAGACTTTCTCATGAAGTTTAATTTTTGGTGTTCAGTATTAAAAATAAATTAAATTTTACCTTTCTACAACTATATTCCAATATTTTTATCCTTTTTAGCCCATAATTATAAGCTTATATACATATATATTATTTATATATAAATTTATATAAATGTGTAATAGCTGAATTTCTGTCCATTTTGAACGTATTTTCCCAATTTTAATCCATTTTTGTTCTCATGCCAAGCCCCTTTACCCAATTGCTCTTAAAGTGGAATCAAAATGAGAATCATCGACCCATGCCTTGGAAAGGGGAGAAAGATCCCTATAAAATATGGCTAAGTGAGATCATTTTACAACAAACCAGGGTAGAACAGGGTTGGGCTTACTATGAAAAGTTCCTAAAAAACTTTCCCAGCATTTTTCAATTGGCTGCGGCTAAGGACGAAAAAGTTTTTAAACTATGGGAAGGATTGGGTTATTATAATCGTTGTAAAAATTTATTATTTACCGCAAGGCATATTGTAAAAGAGTACAAAGGAAAATTTCCAAACACCTATGATAGTTTATTATCGTTAAAAGGAGTAGGTCCATATACTGCATCGGCCATTGCTTCCTTTGCTTATAATTTACCGCATGCCGTGGTGGATGGAAATGTCTTCAGGGTTTTTTCAAGATTTTATGGGATTGCCACAGCCATTGATACCAAAGAAGGTATTGAAATTTTTAATAAAATTGCAACAGAAAATTTATCAAAAAAGCAAGCAGGCATTTACAATCAAGCCTTGATGGACTTTGGGGCTACCGTTTGCAAACCCATGGCAGCGCAATGTCCTAGTTGTGTCATGCAAAAAAAATGTGCAGCCTTTACCCAAAACCAAGTAAACTTATTACCCGTTAAATTAAAAAGTATTCAAAAGAAAAATAGGTTCTTTGACTTTTTAATTTTTAAATACAAAGACCAATTCTTAATTCAAAAAAGAGGTGAGGGTGATATCTGGTCCAACTTGTATCAATTTTATTTAAATGAGAATGAAAGAGCTGCAGCAATCGATAAAAAATATATTCAAAAATTTATCTTAGAGCCATTATCCATCTCTAGAGAAAATATTATTTCTATACTACCTTCTTCTGTTTACAAACAGACACTAACACACCAGCAAATTGAGGCAAGATTTATACTTGTCAACTTAGACAAGAAGCCTGCCCTTTTTGCCAAGGCCTTATGGGTTAAAAAAGAAGGCTTTAAGAAGTATCCTTTCCCCAAAATCGTTAACGATTTTTTAAAAATAGGACTGGCTAAGGGTAAATCGGGTTTTTCTTTGTAAAAATGGTAACTTTCCAGCATAAATTCATCCACATTGGAAACGCATTCGGGACCTTTATTTAATATACTCGCAGCCAACATGGCCAGTCTGCAACAAGACAGTGGTTTGTTTATTTTAATTTTTATTTTATTGTTTTTATCCTTTGTGATTGCAGGATCGGAAGTGGCATTCTTTTCATTATCCTATAAAGACATTCAAGTATTAAAAACAAAAAATTATAAGCCCTTTCAAAGAATTGTTGCCTTATTAGAGGAACCTAAAAAGCTTTTAACCTCTATGTTAATTGCCAATAGTTTCATTAATATTTGTATTATTTTAATTGCCAATATTTTAATTGATCATTTTTTCGTTTTTGATAGTTTTACTTTTCCTGGACTTGAATTTATCATTAAAGTGGTAGCTGTTACTTTACTACTTTTATTTTTTGGAGAAATTTTACCGAAGGTAATGGCCACTCAAAATAATATACGCTTTGCCCAAGACTTTGGTTTTATTATACAAGTAGTGTATACTATTTTTTCAAAGCCAAGTGGTTTAATGGTAAAATATACCAACATCATTGAAAAAAAATTAGAGCAAAAAAGAATAGGCAGTTCTTATAGTATGGAAGAATTGGATCATGCCATTGAATTAACCACTTCTGTGAATAATCAAGCCAATGAAAAAAGTATTTTAAAAGGAATTGTGAAGTTTGGTAATATTTCTGTGAAACAAATCATGAAAACAAGGTTAGATGTTTGTGGTGTTGATGCTTCTACTTCTTTCAATGATTTATTAGCACATATTAAAGAGTATAACTATAGCCGCTTTCCTATTTACAAAGAAGACTTAGACACCATTGCGGGTATTATTCATACCAAGGATATTATTCCACATATTAGTGAAAATGCAGACTATGATTGGAAACCCTTAATTCGTCCTGCCTTTTTTGTACATGAACAAAAAATGATTGAAGATTTGTTAAAAGAATTTCAATCAAAACGTATTCACTTTGCTATTGTAGTAGATGAATTTGGTGGAACCAGCGGTATCATTACATTAGAGGATATCTTGGAAGAGATTGTGGGCGATATTAAAGATGAATTTGATGAAGAAGAGTCTATGATTAAAAAAATAGACCAGTACCATTATATCATTGAAGGAAAAACAACCATTATTGATTTTTGTAATTTTATAGAAATTGCTACCAATTC
>CALPSK010000118.1 GCA_943326215.1 Sediminibacterium ginsengisoli
CATATCGATGCTAGTTTTGAAAAAGACAATTTACCTACGCGCAAACCTGGAACCGCTTTAGTTAAACATTTAATAGGGAATGATGCATTTGATCTTCAAAATTCATTTGTGATTGGAGATAGATGGTCCGATATAACACTTGCTAAAAACCTAGGATGTAAAGCTATTTATATAAAATCGGGTAATCATGCACTTAGTGCTGAGCAAGAACTAGCATTAAGAGATACGATTGCTTTTGAAACATCTAGTTGGGATGAAATTTATTCTTTTTTAAAGTTAGGACTTCGACAAGTAGAACATGAAAGAAATACGAAAGAGACTAAAATTAAAGTATCCTTAAACTTAGATGGTACAGGTAAGGCAAGTATTCATACAGGCCTAGGATTTTTTGATCATATGTTAGAGCAAATAGCAAGACATGGCTCCATAGATTTAACTATTCATTGCGATGGCGATTTACATATTGATGAACACCATACTATTGAAGATGTAGGATTGGCCTTAGGGGAAGCCTTTGCAAAAGGTTTGTCAGATAAAAGAGGTATGGAGCGTTATGGTTTTGCACTACCCATGGATGAAGCAGAGGCAAAAGTATTAATAGATTTTGGAGGAAGAAATTGGATCGTATGGGACGCAAAATTTAGCCGTGAAAAAGTGGGGGAAATGCCCACAGAAATGTTTTTCCACTTCTTTAAGTCTTTCAGCGACGCTGCTAAATGTAATTTGAATGTAAGCTGCCAGGGGGAGAATGAGCACCATAAAATTGAGGCCATCTTTAAGGCTTTCGCCAAAGCCATTAAAATGGCTGTGCACCGCGACCCCCATAGCAACCAACTTCCAAGTACCAAGGGGGTTTTGTAGGCGCTAACGCCTGATAGCATGGCTCATAGTTTTTTTGGTAGAAATTAGACATTGTTATAGCTTTACAACAGAATGATACAAACAAACAATATATGGTGGTGGCATACAAAATCCGATAGGGTATTGTAGTGGCATAACTATATTGTCAAATTATACATGAACCCTAACAGCAATGTTGGGGTTTGTTTTTTTAACGAATGACCGCAGGATTATGCAAAAATTGATGATCGAAACCACTGTCACTAAAATGTTGGCAGACACTTTTACACCCGTAGGTATTTATCTACGTTTAAGAGATAGGTATAGGGATACTATTTTATTAGAAAGCACCGATTCTCATGCTGCTGAAAATAGTTATTCTTTTATTGGGGTGAATGCGATTGGAGGTATTGAGATTTCTTCTTTAAATGAAATTGAATATAAATATCCGAACCAGGAACCAGAGAAAGAGATTATAAAAAATGTGCATGATGCGCCCGATCGTATTTGGGCCTATATGCAACAATATGAAATGAAAGGGGCAGGAGAGAAAGAAGCATCTTTTGCACAAGGCTTATATGGCTATACTGCTTATGACGCCATTCCCTTTTTTGATACTATTGAATTTAAGCAAGGTGATCCTATTATTCCTTTAATGCGTTATCGTTTGTATCAGTATGTGATTGCTTTTAATCATTTCAAAGATGAAATTTTTATTTGTGAAAATAAAATAGATGGTATTGCTTCTGATTGTAATGCACTCATATCTTATATTAAAAGTAAAGACCTACCTCAATATCCTTTCTCTATGAAAGGAGAAGAAAGTTCTAATTTAACGGACGAGCAGTACCGTGAAGCGGTGAAAAAAGGCATTCAACATTGTATGCGTGGTGACGTATTTCAAATTGTTTTAAGTAGAAGATTTCAACAAAGTTTCCAAGGCGATGAGTTTAATGTATACAGAACGCTTCGAAATATTAACCCCTCTCCTTATTTATTCTTCTTTGATTACGGTGATTATAAATTAATGGGCTCTTCTCCAGAAGCGCAAATTATCATTAAAGAGGGGAAGGCCATTGTGCATCCGATTGCAGGTACTTTTAAAAGAACAGGAGATGAAGCCAAGGATGCAGCTATGACCCAGCAATTATTAGACGATCCAAAAGAAAATGCAGAGCATGTAATGCTTGTAGACTTAGCCAGAAACGATTTAAGCCGAGTTTGTACAGAAGTAAAAGTGAAACAATACCGACAAGTGCATTATTATAGTCATGTGATTCATTTGGTAAGTGAAGTAGAAGGACTAGTAGCCAAAAATGCTAATCCTTTACAATTAGTATCTAAAACTTTTCCTGCGGGTACCTTAAGTGGGGCGCCTAAATTTAAAGCCATGCAATTAATTGATGCTATTGAGCCTACTAAGAGGTCTTATTATGGAGGCTGTATTGGTTTTCTGGGTTTTGATGGTTCTTGTAACCAAGCCATTATGATTCGTACTTTTTTAAGTAAGCATAATACACTTACTTATCAAGCGGGTGCAGGCGTGGTGGCGGCCAGTGTGCCAGAAAATGAATTGCAGGAAGTAAATAATAAATTGAACGCCTTAAAAATGGCCATTGTATTAGCAGAAAAAATACATGGCTAATTTTTGAACATAGAAATAAGTGAAAATGAAAATATTGGTTTTTGATAATTACGATTCCTTTACCTACAACCTAGTACAGTTGATAAGGGAGATAGCGCCCATGGCTTCTTTGGAAGTACATAGAAATAATGAGATTGCTTTAGAGGATATTAAAGCCTTTGATAAGATTTTATTATCACCTGGTCCGGGTTTGCCATCGGAGTCAGGTTTGTTGTTGCCCCTTCTAAAAGAATATGCAGCTAGTAAATCTATTTTCGGTGTCTGTTTAGGTCAGCAAGCTATTGGAGAAAATTTTGGAGCAAAGCTTACTAATTTAAGTAAAGTGTATCATGGTGTTGCAACACCTGTGCATATTACTACTGCGTCTAGTTTATTTGAAGGAATGCCTACAACATTTAATGTAGGACGTTATCATAGCTGGGTGGTAGCTGAAAATAATTTCCCAGCTGAATTAACCATTACTTCTAAAGACGATCAAGGTTTTATAATGTCCTTAGAACATAAAAAATATGATGTGAAAGCAGTGCAATACCATCCAGAGAGTGTTTTAACACCCATGGGTGCTACCATTATAAAGAATTGGCTAAAAAAATAAGCATGAAAAAATTATTACAATATTTATTTGAGCATAAGACCTTGACTAGAGAGCAGGCTAGAGAAGTGCTAGTGGAAATTTCTGAGGGTAAGTATAACGAGCATGAAATTACTTCCTTTGTCACAGTTTATTTAATGCGCAGTATTACCATTGAGGAATTAATGGGTTTTAGAGATGCCTTGCTTTCTTTAGCAGTGAAAGTGAATTTGGGAGTAGATGATGCTATTGATATAGTAGGAACTGGAGGTGATGGCAAGGACACATTTAATATATCTACACTAGCTTGTTTTATAGTAGCTGGGGCGGGACAGAAAGTAGTGAAGCATGGTAATTATGGCGCTTCCAGTGTCAGTGGCGCTTCGAATGTGATGGAGCAATTGGGCTATGTATTCAAAAATGAAGAAGCACCCTTGGCTAAAGAAGTAAAAGAGGCGGGTATTTGTTTTTTACATGCGCCTTTATTTCATCCTGCTTTAAAAACAGTTGGCCCCATTCGAAGAAATATAGGGGTGCGTACTTTTTTTAATATGCTAGGCCCTATTGTGAATCCTGCTCAACCAAAGTATCAATTAATTGGTGTATATAATTTAGAGATGGCAAGAATATATAATTATTTACTACAGTCCATTGGTAAAGATTTTACTCTGATACATAGTTTAGATGGCTATGATGAAATTGCTTTAACCACCGATACAAAGGTTATAACCAATAAGGGAGAGTATATAATGACACCTTATCAATTAGGTAAGAAAAAAGTTTTTAGCCAAGAATTACATGGGGGCAAGACAGTGGAAGAGGCGGCTGCAATATTTAAAAATATTATTCAAGGCAAGGGTACCTGGTCTCAAAATGCAGTAGTATTATCGAATGCGGCCATGGCTTTATTTGTAACAGGCAAGTATGAAACCTATGAATTAGCTTTTCAAGCAGCTGTTACAAGTTTAGAATCGGGGGCTGCTAATAAATGTTTAGAAAAATTAATTAGTTTACAATGAGTACTAAAATAACAGGCACTAATATATTAGCTACCATCGTTACTCATAAGTTGAAGGAAGTGGCTGCGCGTAAAAATGAAATTAGCATTACGCAATTAGAAGCCATGCCTTTATTTTCAAAACAAGCCCTTTCTTTAAAAGCCAATTTATTAAAGCAAGATAGCACAGGTATTATTGCAGAATTTAAAAGAAAATCTCCTTCTAAAGGCATTATCAATGATAAGGCTTCGGTAAACGAAGTAACAGCAGCCTATCATGCATATGGCGCAGCGGGTATTTCTGTATTAACCGATACCGAATTTTTTGGAGGCAGTTTAGATGATTTATCTATGGCTATTCAAAATGATATACCAGTACTTAGAAAAGAATTTATTATAGATGAATTTCAAATTATTGAAGCAAAGGCTTATGG
>CALPSK010000119.1 GCA_943326215.1 Sediminibacterium ginsengisoli
GATATGTTGGCCTCTTTTTATGAGCCCTTTCATGTGACCATTGAACATACCCTTGAAACGGCTGAAAGAGCTAAAGGCGAAAGAGAACTTGGTTTTGATGCAGTAACTGGCAAGAAAGTAATTGCTCGTATGGGTAGATATGGACCGATGGTTCAAATTGGACACCAAGACGAAGAAGAAAAACCAAGATTTGCAAAATTGAAAGCCTCTCAAAGTATTGAGACTATTAGTTTTGAGGAAGCCATGGAGCTTTTCAAATTACCTAGAATGCTTGGTCAATTTGAAGAGGAAGATGTTTCTGTAAATATTGGTCGCTTTGGCCCTTATGCGGCTCATGCTAAGAAGTTCTACTCCCTTAACAAGGAAATGGACCCTTATACTGTAAGCTTAGAAGAATTAACTCCTATGATTGCAGAAAAGCGCAAGGCTAAAGACGAAAGAACTATTAAGGTATTTGAAAAAGAAAAGATACAATTACTGAGAGGCCCTTATGGTCCTTATATTAAACAAGGTTTACGCAATTTCAAATTGAGCAAAGAACAACAAGAAAAAGTAGAAACCTTGACCATTGAAGAAGTGAATGCCACTATTGCTGAATTAAAAGCCAACCCACCACGCAAAATGGCTAGAAAGAAAAAGGCTTCTTAATAATACATAAGTAGATTAAAATATATAAGCCTACAATACTACTACAAAAAAGGTCCTCGATACATCGGGGACCTTTTTTTATCTTATCTAAATCTTATAATTTTATTGGAAGGAAGGCTTACTCATTAATTTAAGGTATTGAACATGCGCTTTAATGGCACTTATTACCGTTGGGTATTCAATATACTTTAATTTAAAATCGGCACAGGTTTGTTTTACTATTTTAGAAATAGCAGGATAATGTACATGAGAGATTTTAGGGAACAAATGATGCTCTATTTGAAAGTTCAAACCTCCTACTAACCAGCTTACTAATTTACTCTTCGTGGCAAAATTAGCCGTAGTTTGAATTTGATGTACTGCAAATTCTTCTTCCATTTTATTCTCTGGTTGGTTAGCTAAAGGGAATGCAGTATCCGTTACAGTATGTGCTAATTGAAATACAATACTTAATACGAAGCCTGCAAAACATCCCACAACTAAGAAACCCACTAACCAACTTACCCAACCTAACATATAAATAGGCAATACCACAAATACAAATGCATGGTAAACTTTAACTGCCCAAAATTCAAAATGTTCAGCAAAGCTCATTTTACTAATTTCTACCGTACCAATTTTTTTAGTGAAGTACTTTTTATAGTCTGCGAAAAATATCCAAAATATATACAGTAGCATATATAATCCCCAAAAATAAACATGTTGAAAACGGTGTAAACCATAATGTTTCTGCGTAGGCGCCATTCTCATTAAAGCCCCTACTTCTATATCATCATCTACTCCATCTATATTGGTATAGGTATGGTGTAAGGTTACATGCTTCATGGCCCACATAAATCGGCTTGCGCCCAAAACACTAATAGAAGATGAAGCTAATTTATTTAACCAAGCGTACTTACTAAAACTACCATGACTGCCATCGTGCATCACATTAAAGCCAATGGCGGCAATTAAACCTCCAAATAAGACGCATTCTAAAACCGCATAAAATACGGGAGGTGTAAAAAATATTAAATGAATATAGGTAATTACAAAAAGGCTCATTAAAATAATGGCTTTAGAAAACAATTTAAAATTACCTGTTGCTTTAATGGCATGGTCTTCTAAATATAGATTCACTCTTCTTTTTAATTCTGCATGTAATGAGTTTGCCATTACAGGGAACTTTGGTGTAATCAGGTGCATGTTTGACATAGTCGATCGTTATAATATACAAAGAAAAGGCAATTAGCAATAAGACTAGGGTTTATTGACTATTATTTACCCGAACGTTTAATAATTCTATTTATTATGTAAACTAATGTTAAATATATCCACATAGATGGGATAAGTTAAAGTCATTTTTGACGATATATTTCGTTGATTTGAATAATAATTGAAACCTAATATTAGTACAACCTATGCAAAAAGAAGCTGAAATTAACGCCCTATTTAAGCTAATAGACGACCCTGACGAAGAAGTATTTAATACCATTGCAGATAGGTTGCTGAACTACGGCACACCCATTATACCCGATCTTGAACATTTATGGGAGAATACACTAGACGAAGCCACTTTGGAACGCATTGAAATAATGATTTACAAGCTTCGTTTGCAAGATTTAAAAGAGGCCTTCGTTGAATGGAAGTCAAAACCGGACCCTTCTTTATTTGAAGGCGCCTTACTCGTTACTAAATTTCAATTTCCTGAATTAGCCATTGACAGCCTACGCCATCAAATGGAAAAAATTAGACGCAATATTTGGCTAGAGCTCAACAACTATTTAACCCCATTGGAACAAGCCAATGTGATTAGAAACATACTTTTTAACTACTATCAAATAAAAGGCGTAGAAGTAAATTATGAAAAGCCAGAAGAATTTTTAATTTCAGCTCCACTTCAATCTAAAAAAGGAAATGCGATTGCCAATACTTTATTATACGCCGAGCTTTGTCAACAATTGGAAATACAGGCTCAGTTTATTAATATCCCTAAGCAATGTATCATTGCTTTTTATGCATCGGACTGGGACCCTGAAGAATTAGTCACTAATCCACAAGAGTTTATTCAGTTTTATGTAGAGGGTACTACCGGTAATGCCTTTTCTCAAAAGGACTTAGATCAATACATGATTAGATCTAATATAGAACCTAAGAATAGTTATTACAAGCCTTTGTCTAATGTAAAAATTATTAAAAAACATTTATTAGAATTTGCAAAATGTTTTAGTAGTCCTACCCTTCAATACAAGCAAAAAGACCTTACCGATTTAGCCAATTTATTAGACTAATTTTTGGGCTAAATATTGAACAGGTTATTAAACGCATTATTGAGCGAAGCGTTGTACTTTTGTATAGTAAATGAACAATTATGATTCAATGGGATGATTTTACCAAGGTAGATATTCGTTGCGGTACTATTTTATCGGCAGAAGTTTTTGCGAAAGCCAAAAAACCAGCCTATCAATTAAGTATTGATTTTGGAAGCCTAGGTATTAAAAAATCATCTGCTCAAATTACCGCTCATTATACGATTGAAAATTTAATTGGAAAGCAAGTTGTGGCTGTGGTGAACTTTCCACCCAAGCAAATTGCCAACTTCATGAGCGAGTGTTTAGTATTAGGTGTTTACGATACCCAAAATGAAGTGGTCTTATTACATCCCTCACACCCTGTGCAAAATGGACAACCCATCGGTTAATGGAAACAAAATACACGCAAATTTATCATAGTCCCATTGGTGTTATTAAAATAGTAGCCTCCGAATTTTGTATTGAAGAATTAGTTTTTGTAGAAACAGATAAAGTTTCCACCATACAGCTATCCGAGAATTCGCCCCCAGTCATTCAACAATGCATAGATGAACTTCTAGAATACTTTGCGGGTAATAGAAGAAGTTTTTCTGTGGCTATTAACCAAGAAGGAACTGAATTTCAACAAAGGGTTTGGAAAGAATTATACGAAGTGCCTTTTGGGAAGAATTTAAGTTATGGAGAACTTGCTAAAAAAATGGGCGATCCTACTGCTGTTCGAGCAGCGGCTGCCGCCAATGGTAAAAATAAAATAGCTGTTATAGTACCCTGCCATAGAATTGTAGGAGCAGATAGATCATTAGTAGGATATGCTTGGGGTAAGGCCAGAAAAAAATGGCTATTACAACATGAGTTTAGATTGGCCCTAGGTGTACAAACCTTATTTTAAAATAGCCCCATCAAATCCAAAGGGCAATAAATGGGTGGCAGATTTCAAGACCATCACTTTACCCGACATTCCAGCCATAATAATCTTAATGGGCGATTGAAACCTATTTTCATAGTCCAATAAAGACTGCCTACACATACCACAAGGAGAAATAGGCTCCACGGAAGGCTTACCTACTGGTTCATAGCTAATGGCCATGGTATGGATGGTTTCATGGGGGAATTGGCTTGCTACACTGTTTAATAAGGCGCGTTCAGCACAAATTCCTACTGGAAAACTGGCACTTTCTTGATTAGAACCTATAATGATAGTATTGGAACTTAATCTTGCAGCAGCTCCTACATTAAATTTTGAATAAGGGGCATAGGCAGTATTGGTCGCTTTTTTAGCAGCTTCTAATAGTTCCTGATCTGCAGTTGATAATTCATTGGCATTCTCTAACAAATCATATTCGAACTCAAATTTTTGCTGCATATAGTTTTTTTAAGTGCTTTATTTAATTAAATTAAATAGGCGATTCCACCTAATGGATTTATTATAACTAAACCAAATTAAAGCGGCTCTTCCCACAATATGTGTTTCTGGCACAAAGCCCCAGTATCTGCTATCTTGACTGCGATGACGATTATCTCCCATCATCCAATAGTA
>CALPSK010000120.1 GCA_943326215.1 Sediminibacterium ginsengisoli
TATTTTTGTAGATAACCAATGGCGTCATTGATTCTACCCATCTTATAACTTATTTCTCCTAACCAAAAATGAGTGGCAGATAGATAATTAGCATTATAAGGCGCATTTCTTAATTGATTCAATAAAGAAAAGGCTTTTTCTACTTCTCCGTCATTTATATAATTGCAGGATAGTCCATATAAAATGGCAGGATATATTTTTAATAGTTCTAAGGTGGGGCTTTCAATTAATTGATAGGCCTCTAAAGCTTGATTAAAATTATTGGTAAAGGCTAAGGCGGTGATCCAAAGAGATTTTGATTCTGTAAAATATATAGATTTAGGATAATTTTCAATAAACTTATCTAATACAGTCACCGCAATACTATACTCTTTTAGTTCTACTAAAAGTTTTCCATAATTGAATAAAGAAATTTCTTTCTGTGCTAAATTGATACTTTTAGATGCGCAAAGCATAAAAGCATTTTTAGCTCCATTTTTATCATTCACTTTTAAATAAGCGGTGCCTAATAAGTACATACTATTTTGACCTAAGGAATCATCCACATTGGCTAATTTCTTAAACCCTTCAATAGATTTTTCCCATTGTTGATCTTGGAAATAACAAAAAGAGAGTTGATATAAGTCCTGCACTTCCACTATATCTTGAGCAGCCACATATTTTGCTAAATAAGGAACCGCTTTTTGATATTGTTTTTTCTCAAAAAGTAAATGCCCCATTAACTGCTGTAGTTGTAAATTATAATACTGCCCTTCCGTTTGTAAAGCTTTCTCACAATTGGCCATGGCAGCCTCTATATCTCCATTGAAATAATATATCTGACTAATATAAAAAGGAGTTAAGCTTGCATAAGACGTATTATTACTAGCAATTTCAAAACAAGATAAAGCCAATGTAAAATCCTTTTTTTGAAGTGCAATAAAACCTGCATAATAATTAGCATCGGTATAATACACCGATTGCTTTAACTGTCTAATACTATTTAATAAGCTAGTAGCCTTATCCCAATTGCCTAATTTAAAATATAAATATCCTTGCAGATATTTCATGGTAATCAGCTCCTCATTGTTTAAATCGGCAATACTTACTTTATCAAAAGCATTTAGGGCTTCCTGCGTATTTTGTTTTTTTACATAATAGTCCCCCAAAAAGAAGTTCATTCTAGCTTTGTAAATCTTGTTATTGGAAGACTTTACATAAGAGATGGCTAAATTTTCAGCAGCAGGTTTATCTAAAACAAGGGATAAAAAAGTATAGTAGTAATAAATATCATCCTTTATATCTTCTTGATTTAGCTTTAAATGGTAAGCCGTTTGGAAATATTGAAAAGCAGAGAGTGTATCCTTCTGATGTAGAGCATTGATGCCTTTTTGGAATACAGGGTCTAATGGATTTGTATTTTGACTATATTGGCCATAGGAAGTAAAAACAACCATCCATAGTATAACCAGGTTCACAATTCTATTTCTCAATGATAACATGCTACTTGTTTATTAATTACCTAAAAATACGCTCTACTTATAAAACGAACCTTATTTAGTCCTTATTGTGGAAAAACAGAATTCATTCGTAAATTTGTCAACAATAACAATTTGTAAACAATAACAATAGAACATGTACGAATTCAACACACAGGTAAGAGTAAGGTATGCAGAGGCAGATCCGATGAATGTGGTTTACTATGGCAATTATGCTCAATATTTCGAAGTGGGCAGAGTAGAAAGCTTAAGAAACTTAGGAATAAGCTATAAAGGCATTGAGGATATGGGTATTATGCTACCTGTAGTGGAATTAAATATTAAGTATTTAAGGCCCGCTAAATATGACGATTTACTGACCATAAAATCCCAAATCAAGGAACTACCCACAGATCATAAAATTATATTTGATCAGGAGATATATAATGAGGAAGGTAAACTATTAACCATTGGTAAAGTGAAACTGTATTTTATGGACAGTAAACTGGGAAAAAGAGCCAGTATGCCCTCTTCTATGCTTGAAAAACTAAGCTCCTTTTTTAGATAAAAACCGCTGTTTTTTAGTTTACTTTGCACCCTATAACCCTGATTCAATGAACCTTATTCAAGCTACAATTATTACCATCGGAGACGAGTTATTAATTGGGCAAGTAATTGATACCAATAGTGCCTTTATTGCACAATCTTTATCAAAAATGGGTATTTCTGTCGCAACTAGAATTGCGGTGGGTGACAACAAAGCAGATATTATCAATGCATTAGATACAGCTTCTCAAAAAACTAAAATAATTATACTCACCGGAGGTTTAGGACCTACAGCAGATGATATTACCAAACCCCTATTGAATGAATATTTTGGCGGCAAGATGATTATTCATCAACCAAGCTTGGATCATATCACTCATATTTTTGAGACGATACATAAAAGACCCATGATTGATCGAAACAAAAAGCAAGCCGAAGTGCCTGATGTTTGTGAAGTATTGTTTAATGAAAAAGGAACTGCTCCTGGAATGTTATTTAAAAAGGAAGGTGTTTATTATTTTTCATTACCTGGTGTTCCTCATGAAATGAAATGGTTAATAGAGCATCAAGTGATACCAGTTATACAAAAAGCCTTTAGCTCCCATTTTATTGCGCATAGAACACTTTTAACAGCAGGTATTGGGGAATCTTTTTTAGCAGAACAAATTGCCCATTTTGAAAATGCTTTACCGGCTTCTATTAAACTTGCCTATTTGCCCAATATTGGCATGGTGAGATTAAGACTTACTGGATCAGGTAAAGATGAAAAGGCTTTGGATAAAGAATTGACTACCCAATTTGAAACTTTAAAGAAAGCCGTAAATGAGTATTTAGTAACCGATGCTGATGAGACCATGGAAATGGTGGTGGGTAATTTATTAAAACAGAAGAAACAAACGGTATCCACTGCCGAAAGTTGCACAGGTGGTTATATTGGTCATTTATTATCCAAAAATGCTGGCTCTTCTCAGTTTTACACGGGAGGCATCATTAGTTATGATAATCGCATTAAAACCGAATTTTTAGACGTCCCTACCGAAATCTTACAAACAGTGGGTGCTGTTAGTAAAGAAGCTGTTGAACAAATGGCCTTGGCAGTTAGGGAGAAAATGAATACAGATTATGCTATTTCGGTAAGTGGCATCATGGGGCCAAGTGGCCAAACCGATGAAAAGCCACTTGGAATGGTATGGGTGGGTGTTGCCAATAGAGAAAAAGTAGTTTCCAAGGTTTTCTATCTCAGATTTGACAGATTGAGGAATATAGAGGTCACGGCAAATCAGGCTATAAATTTACTTAGGTTATTAATAATCAATAAGATTTAGTCTTATTTTTGCTAAAATTAACTCATATGCCAATTGTGGATCTAGTTTTACCTAAGTTGGGTGAAAGTATCATGGAGGCGACCATCTTAAAATGGCATAAGAAGGTGGGTGATACTATTCAATTGGATGAAACCCTTTTGGATATAGCTACCGATAAAGTAGACAGCGAAATTCCTTCCACTACAGAAGGTGTTATTACAGAAATATTATTTGAAGTAAATGCTGTGGTTCCTATTGGGACCGTTATTGCAAGAATTAGTTCCACTGCGAATGCAGCTGCTCCTATTATAGTTAGTCCAATAGTTGCTCCAATAGCTGCTCCCATTGTAGAAAAGAAACCAGCCACTATTATTGAAAACATAGTAACCAGCGAGCCTGCTGTAATTGAAGAAGTGCCTTATGTTCCTTCTGCTCCTATTCAAATGAAAGCAGCGCCCATTCAAGAAAATAAAATTATTGAATCTGTTAAGTCTAATAACTTACAGATGAATACTAATTCAACACAAGAAGCTAAATTTTATTCACCCTTAGTTTTAAATATTGCGCAGAATGAAGGTGTTGGCATGGATGAATTACAGCATATCAATGGAACGGGTACTAATGGAAGAATTACCAAAAAAGATATTTTAGATTTTATTGCCCGTAAGAAAATGGCTATTCACTTACCGAGTTCAATGGCTAATGAACAAAATAGTAATGTGCCAATTTTACAAACGCAAACTATACAGGAACCAATAGCAAACGAACCAGCTACAAGACCCCTTCTCAATAAGCCATTAGATGTATATGAAAATACAACTTCTAATTTCTCTGCTTCAAAATCCACTAAGTTGGCGAATCCGAATGAAGTAATTGTTTCAGGGGCTACCGAAATAATAGAGATGGATCGTATGCGCAAACTCATTGCGAAACATATGGTGGATAGTGTTCAAACTAGCCCTCATGTCACTTCATTTGTAGAAGTAGATGTAACCAATATGGTAGTATGGAGAGATAAAGTAAAAGAACTATTTGAAAGAAGAGAAGGCACTAAGATTACTTATACCCCCATGTTCTTAGAATCGATTGCGACAGTGCTGGAGCAATTCCCAATGATTAATTGTAGTTTACAAGGCGATCA
>CALPSK010000121.1 GCA_943326215.1 Sediminibacterium ginsengisoli
AAATGGTTTTCATTTCTATCGATATAAAAAATATCAGGATCTTCTTCTTGACTGTTCATGGTAATAGGGTCTTCTACTAATTTAACTATTAAATTAAATTCATCCCAAAGCTGAATCGTTAGCGGATTACCGCAACGGTCACAAAGGGTATCTATTTTACCATCAACATCGAAGTGTAATTGAAAGAACCCTTGTTTTTTGTCTAGGCTTAGCCTAACAAGGGTATTACAATTAGTGAAGTCTTGTTGTCCAAAACTAATAAAGAACTGATCCTCGATACGGTACTCGAACTCATGTAAACCGGGTTTCAAACCCACAAATGCTATTTCGAAAGCCCTGTTTTGGTTCATAACCGTACTTATAAGGTTGGCAAAGTTAGTAAAAACCAACCAAAAGACAAAGTTTATCCTACTTTTGACGAGCGAAGCTTTGACAAAGCCAAGATGGCCCAAAACCCAATAAAACTTGAAAAAAGACCTCCTAAAACGCTCCAAAACACTCCAAACTATCCATACTTTCCTATGGGTAGGTCTAGCATTGGCCATTTTGGTCTATTCCTTTTTCCCAGAGGCAGTCAGTAAATACTTCAGCTTTGGTCTATTTCAGTACATTGGAGAAACCTTAAGAACTATCTCAGGGGCTACTCATGTCCCATTAGGGGAGCATATCTATTTAATAATAGTTATTATATTGATTTTCAAAATAGTAGAAAGTCTATTTGTACTTAAAAATAAATTCAATCTGCTTAGTTTATGGGCAGATTTATTGAATTTTGGAAAGAAACTGCTTATGAAGCTAATTCAGGTCTATGTAGTTTTTATGCTTTTATGGGGATTGAACTACCGAAAATCTAGCCCGGCCCAAAGCTTTCATTTAAGTATCGATACTAGTTATTCCGAAGTTCAACTAGACAGTTTGAGCTTGCAGCTGATTGACCAGTTGAATGCAACTAGACAAAATTTACCCGATTCGGTTATCGCCAGCATGAATTATGAGCAGGTTTTTGACCATACCCTTCAAGAATTTAGGGCTATTCAAAGTTCATATCCTTTTCTTTATCTTGAAAAGCCTGTATTGAAAAAGGCGCAGTTTCCTAGTTGGGGAGACTATATAGGCTATTTGGCATTTTACCAACCCATAACGGGGGAAGCCATTATTAGGGCCGATGTTCCGCTATTAACCCTGCCCTTTACGAGTTGCCATGAACTAGCACACCAAATGGGTTATGCCTCAGAAGCAGAAGCTAATTTTATTGCTTTTGTGGTAGCCTCAAAAACCAGTGATCCTGTTTTTAAATATTCAATGCTTATACAGATGTTTACTTATAGCCAATCTGAACATTTAAGTTTAATTGCAAAGACCGGCAATTTTGAAAAATGGAAAACCATTGTGAATAGAAATAAAAGCTTGCTTGACGCAAAAGTGATAGAAGATAGAAAAAAAATAAAAGATTTTTTTATACAAAGACAGCAACTGCTTATACCGGCTTCTACATCACTGTATGATCAATTCTTACAATGGAATCAACAAGCGAAAGGAATAAAAAGTTATGATGAAGTACTGTTATGGGTATTCGCTTATAATAAGCAAAAGCAGTAAATTAATTTATTTGAAGTATTTGATAAAATACTAAATAATGAAATGTACTAAATAAATTAAAGGGAATACAACACTAAAACTGATTCTTCCACATCATACTCTCAATAGGCTTTTCAGGCTGTCCGCTATATTTAGCGTTTTTCTTTTGATTGTATTTAACTTCAATCTCTCCATCTACTGGGAAATAAATAAGTTGACCAATTGGCATTCCTTTATAAACGCGTACAGGTTGTTTTACTGAAATTTCTAAAGTCCAGTAGCCACAAAATCCAACATCTCCTTTGCCAGCAGTGGCATGAATGTCAATACCTAGTCTTCCAGTAGAAGACTTTCCTTCTAAGAAAGGAACATGTGCATGCGTTTCAGTGTATTCCAAAGTAACGCCTAAATAAAATCCGGTGGGTTCTAAAACAAAACCTTCTTCAGGAATTTCAAAATAGGTAATCGTATTATGTGCTTTCGCATCTAAAATGGCATTATCATAAGTGGCTAACCATTTTCCTAAATGCACGTCATAGCTATTACTACCTAAGTCTTTTCGATCGTAAGGTTCAATTTTAATGGTTTGTTTGGCTATTTCTTCTAATATTCGAGTGTCAGATAAAATCATCTTTGTTTTTTTATGTTTATTTTGCAGCTATGAACGGCGCTGCAATCTAATTCAATCCTTTTTTCTATGCCTTTGTTTTATCAACAAAATATTAACGAGACAGCTCATCTAGCCATTTGGTCTATTCAAGAACCTGCGTCTTTTTTTGAGACAGATGTGCACCTTGCTGTTTTCATTACCAATGAGGAAAGAAGGACACAACATTTGGCTGTTAGGTTACTATTTAAATTAATGATGCCAGAAGCAGATTTAAGTCAATTGGTGATGGCTGATAATGGGAAACCCTATTTAATGGGTTTGCCTTTTCATTTTTCATTTTCACATTGTAAGGGTTATGCAGCTTGTGCAGTAGATGACAAGCCTGTAGGAATAGATATTGAAATTATACACCCACGCATTGCTAAAGTGGCGCATAAATTTTTAAATGACCAGGAGAAGGCAATGATTGCTGGCTTAGAAGAAAAAAACCAATTGAATCAGTTAGCATTTTTATGGGCGGCCAAGGAAGCCATGTATAAAAAGTATGAACAATTGGGAATTGATTTTGCAAAGGATTTTAATATCCTTGAATTAACGAAGGGAGATAAGGGAACAGTATCTGCTCAAATTTTACATAAAGGAAATAAAATCAATATCCGTTTAGATTATCATTTTGGAACCGATTACATCTGTGTTACTTGCTATCACTAAAGATGCTATGTTATCGTTAAGCCATCATAGATACTTATTCTTCTTCTATTCCTAGAGTTGTATCATCCTCAAGTAAATCTAAATGGATGGCATCCGCACCTGCAATGCCTTCAATAGATCCTTTAATGTGCATGGCATTCAGCAATACTTTTTCAAGTTGCTTCTCTCTAGCTTTCCAAAGTTTTTCCATGGCGTCTCTTTCTTTTTGAATACTAGAACGCATCTGTCTAAAACCTTCGCCCACCGCTTTCCATTGTTCGCTGAATTCATTGCTGGTTAAGTAATCATATAAGAAGCTCATCTTATCACCTTTATTCACTTGACTCTTTTTCGTATCATGGACTTTTAGAATTGCATTTCTCAATAATAAGGCAACACTTTTCACTTCTTGGAAAGAGCAAATATATACGCCGTCCTTTTCACCAAAACGATCTAATTCTTTAGGAAAGGTTTGTGTCACAATCACTGCAATGTCTGCGCCTTGACTGCGCATGTCGGCCTTTAATTTATCAATCCATTCTTGGTTAAAGTCTTTGGTTCTTTTACTTTCATAAATAATTTTACCTGCTTCTTGACCAAGGCTATTGCGAACCAGTTGAATACAATCTGCACCGCGAACACCTTTACCCACTTCTGAAATCTGGTCAAAAGGAAAACTTGTTTTAAGGAGTTCTTCTAATAATAATTCTTGAACCTCGCCTTGCATTTGCATACTGCCTTGTTCTGCTTTGCGACGCATTTCTTCGGCTAGCTTGCGTTGGTCTTCTAATTGCTTTTCTAACTCTTTCACTTTTAGCACATGCTCTTGATCTTTAATAGACAAGCGTTCTGCTTCTTCTTTTTGTATTTGTGCTTTTAAACTTTCTCTTTCGGTATTTAATTTTCTTTGTAGTTCTAATTCCAATTCAGCTTCTTTGGCCTGAATGGCTTGCACTTGTTTTAAGAAATCTAATTCTTTTTGTCTAAACTCATTTACCTGCTTGCTCATATTGGCTTCGTTGTCTTGCATCAACTTAAGCTTGTGTTCATATTCGCCCGATATATTCTTTTTTAATTGTTCTGTTAGTTCGTTTTGAATTTTTGTTTTTTGTTCGGCTAATAAAACGCTTGTTTCTTCTTCTTTCTTTTTTTGCCAGTCGGTCATTTTACCGCGCAGTTCTTTTTCCACTTCTTCTCTAATAGCATCGGTAGGCTCGAAGTTGTGTTGACATTTTGGGCAGGTAACGTTGTAATTGGACATGTTACAAATATAATAAAATATAATTTTAGTTTAGCTCACTTTTGACACAGCTTCGAAACAAAAAACCCCGTCATTTTTATGACAGGGTTTGTGCGGAAGAGGAGATTCGAACTCCCACGCCCGGGTATGGGCGCTACCACCTCAAGGTAGTGCGTCTACCAATTTCGCCACCTCCGCGCTCGCATTGCAAATGTACAAAAAAAGAGTCCCGAGTGATGCTCGGGACTCTTATAAAGATCAATCTTAATGAAGATTATAAAGAAGCAATCAAATCATTTCCAGAACGCACATAGTCC
>CALPSK010000122.1 GCA_943326215.1 Sediminibacterium ginsengisoli
AATACTGTAATGGGGGTAGCGTCCCTCCTATATCTTTCAATACGTAGTTCATTTAAAACCTCCGAACCCCTTATTTCTTCCAATTTGATTTGTTTGACCAATTGAGGGGTAGTTAACTTATCCTTGGTGTATTTGTCTTTCTCTAAGTCTAATGGCAAAAACCCAAATTTTTTATGCAAAGACGAAACATAATTTATCTGCTCTCTATTGTTAAAAACTTTTCTTTCTATCACTTCAGATAATGACCATTGCTTGGAGGCAGTATCCCATAAAATAGTCTCCGCTCTTAAATTATAATTTACTTTATCTCCCTCTACTTTATAAATGAAAAAATTATTTCCTCTTTTTGCTGCTGTATCATATCCGTAAATACCTGCATAAGTAAAGGAGTCTACTTTAAAATAAATATCAGTGGAACCTTGAATTAAGGCATTGTAACTAGAATGCGCATCGACATAAGAAGCTTCAAAACTTCCTCTAATAATATTGGCCTTCGGAATAAAATATAAATTAGATATCCATAATAACAATCCTAAGAAAACGCCTCCAATCCAATAAGGCCTTAACCATCTATTATAAGATGTGCCGCTGGCAAGTATCGCAATGATTTCAGTTTGACCTGCCATTTTAGAAGTAAAAAATATTACTGCTATAAAAACAAATAAAGGAAAAAGTAGTGCAATGATATGTGGAATGAAACCAATATAATAATGGGTAAAAATTTCTGATGCAGAAAAACCTGAGTATACAAAATCATCTGTCTTTTCACTTCCATCAATCACTACTGCTATGACAGTGAATAAAAAGATAGCAAAAAAGAAAACTTTTAAAAACTTATTTAATATGTACCAATCTAATTTTTTCAAATGCTCTTATTAATTGCTTTTTATAATCTTGATAAACGGCTTTATAATCGTTTGCTTATTTGTGCCACCATTGTTTTTTTCCAACTTGTATAATCGCCTGCAATGATATGTTCTCTTGCCTGCCCTACTAACCAAAGATAAAAAGATAGGTTCTGAATACTCGCTAATTGTAAACCTAATATTTCATCTGCCATAAATAAATGACGCATATAGGCCTTTGTATAGTATTGACTCATCTCATTAGGTATACCCGGATCCAAAGGGGAAAAATCGCTGGCCCACTGCTTGTTCTTAATATTGATAACGCCTTGAGAAGTAAATACCATTCCATTACGACCATTGCGCGTTGGCATCACACAATCAAACATATCCACGCCTAAATCAATAGCTTCTAAAATATTCCAAGGGGTGCCCACACCCATTAAATACCTTGGCTTATTCACTGGTAGATTTTCACAACATAATTGTGTGAAATCGTATAATTCTTGTTCAGACTCTCCCACGCTTAATCCACCAATAGCATTACCCACTGCATTTTTTGAACTAATGTATTCGCAAGATGCTTTTCTTAAATCGGCATAAGTACCTCCTTGTACAATGGGGAATAAATTTTGTGTATGGCCATATAAATCGGGCGTTTCTGCTAACCTATTAAAGCATTTATCCAACCACAAATGGGTTAGATCCATACTCTTTTGCACATATTCATATTCACTTGGATAAGGAGGGCACTCATCAAAGGCCATGATAATATCTGCTCCAATACTTCTTTGAATATCCATCACTTTTTCAGGACTAAACAAATGCTTGCTGCCATCAATATGCGATTGAAATAAAACGCCCTCTGGTTTAATTTTTCTATTCGATGCCAATGAAAAAACTTGGTAGCCGCCACTATCTGTTAGAATAGGTCGATCCCAACCCATAAAACGGTGTAAACCACCAGCAGCCTCCATTACTTCCGTTCCTGGACGTAAATAAAGATGATAGGTATTGCCCAATATTATTTGCGCATGAATATCATTTTTCAATTGCTGCTGAGTAACTGCCTTGACAGAACCTATGGTCCCTACAGGCATGAATATAGGGGTCTGAATTTCACCATGGTCGGTGGTAATAGTACCTGCCCTTGATGCCCCTGTTTTGCTTTGATATGCTAAGTTAAATTGAAGTGCCGCCATGGCGCAAAGGTAAGGTCAAATGGGCTATTTTTCCACATTCAATCTCCGACTGAAGTAGTTGAAGGTGCATGCTATACTTTTGTATCATGTTAACTAACCTACCACTATCAAACATATTGATAGGCAGCTTTATAGGCATTATCGCTATTCAACTGTTTTATTATCTCTACTTTTTTCTTCGCCTAGCTATTTATAAGAAGCCTGAAAAGGCAACCCATATGGAACACCCTATTTCAGTGGTAATATGTGCAAGAGATGAAGCCGCTAATTTAGCCAATAACTTACCAGGTGTTTTAGTGCAAGAATATAACACTACGCACGAAGTAGTTTTGGTAAACGATAATTCAGAAGATGAAACAAAATATTTATTAGAAGAGTTTAAAAAATCTTTTAAGAATTTAAATCCGGTTTTACTTTCTCAAGAAGCTAAAATGATTAATGGGAAAAAATTTCCTTTGTCTATTGGTATTAAGTCGGCTAAAAATGAAACTTTATTATTGACAGATGCCGACTGTGTGCCTGCAAGTGAACATTGGATGCGACTTATGCAAGATGGTTATGACGAGGGTATTGAAATTGTACTTGGCTATGGTGCTTATAAAAAGAAGCCGGGTTTAATTAATAAACTCATTCGTTTTGAAACTTTTCAAACCGCCTTGCAATATTTTTCTTATGCTTTAGCAGGACTTCCTTATATGGGTGTGGGAAGAAATTTATCTTATAAAAAAGAGGTGTTTATTCGTAATAAGGGATTCTCTTCCATTAATCAAATGCCTAGTGGCGATGACGATTTATTTATTAATCAAGTGGCCAATAAACACAACACCGCCATTGTCATTGATAAAGATGCGCACACTTTAAGTGAACCAAAAACAAGCTTACACGATTGGATGAATCAGAAGTATAGACATTATACCACCAGTAAATATTATAAACTCTCTCATGCAACCCTACTTGCCTTTTATGCCATTAGTCAGTTTTTAGTATACCCCATTTTAATTACTGCTTTAGTGCTGACCAAAGAATACATACTCTTAGCTTCCTTATGGAGTATTAGAATGCTGGTACAAGGAACAATTTTAAGAAGTACAATGAAAAAGCTAAACGAGCTAGACCTATGGCCTTGGTTTATTTTATTTGATTTCTGGTCTATCTTCTATTATTTATTTACCTTGCCTAGTGTATGGAAAGCCCCACAGAAAAATTGGAATTAATTACTAAGTACTTTGCCGATTTCACTCCCAAGCAGTTAAGTCAGTTTGAAGCGCTTGAGCCTGCTTATAAAGAGTGGAACAGTCAGATTAATGTGATCTCTAGAAAAGACATTGATCATATTTACCTGCATCATATTTTGCATTCATTAAGTATTGCCGCTATGGCTGAATGGGAGAAAGGCACACAGGTAATTGATATTGGATGCGGTGGTGGTTTCCCTTGCGTACCTCTTGCTATTTTTTTTCCAGAAGTACAATTTTTAGCAGTAGATAGTATTGCCAAAAAATTAAAAGTAGTAGACGCCGTTTGTGAAATGGTAGGTATTAAAAATATTACTACTAAGCATACGCGTGTAGAAGAGATAAAGAATAAGAAATTCGATTACGCCATTAGCCGCGCTGTGGCCCCTTTAAAAGATTTATGGAGATGGGCTGGTCCTATTTTACATAAAAAGCCCGATCAAGCCAATGCTTTAATTTGTTTAAAAGGCGGCGACTTGCACCAAGAAATATTTGAAAGTGGCCTGCGTCCTAAAATGATGTCAATTCATGACATTTTTCAAGAAGCTTATTTTGAAGAGAAGTTTATCATACAGGTTAAGAAGCCTTAATCTTTTTTTGAAATACTGTAAATAGATACTGCTTCTCGTTCCCAGCTCGCTCTTTAACGCTAAAAGTTGTAAATCCAAACTAAAAGTCAGAACTCGCACTTCGTGCTCAAACATACTGACTTTTTTAACGTTCGTATTTACAACTTTATTTACGCTAGAGCTCGATGTTCACTCGTAGCAATAATCTATTTATTTTTATTTCAAAATTAATTAGGTATCTCTAATTTATTATTACTTCTATTAATATCAGGCATGCGTTGGCTTGGATCAATCTCGATTGATTTTAATGCAGACAGTGGCTTGCTGGTTTCAAAAGTATAGCTAGGGGCTACCCATTGCCACTCTGTATGCAGAATTCTCTTTACAGTTCCCTCTGCTGGCTTGGCACCTAACATTAAATCTAGTGGGATATAATGTAGCTCAGTAGTTCCATCCTTATAAGTAACAAGTACTTCAATAGGCATAGGTAATTTACCATTACGTTGAATACTAATAATAGCGATTGCGTTATTCGCACTTACTTCAATATTATTTAAACCATAATC
>CALPSK010000123.1 GCA_943326215.1 Sediminibacterium ginsengisoli
GAAAGATTTAAGTTTTTATAAAAATTCCCTTCAAAAGCCAATCTTTGTCTAGATAAAATGAATGGGATATTTATGGGCGCCGATTGATCCACTACTTGCACAGTGGTTTCATTATACCAATTCCAATGTCTACTAATTTTAATTTTATTGGCAAGTAAAGTACTGATATAGCTAATAGGTTTTGTGTACACGGCTGCCTGATAACCTGATGAGAAATAGTTATAGTTATTAATTAGCTGATAATTAAATGAAACCCTAAAACCCTTTGCTGCATTTCCCAACTCTCCATTCATATCTATTGTATTTTCTTTCTTAATACCCTTTAAAGCATTTATAGGAAACTGTGTAAGGCCTAAATAATTAGTGGAAGGTGTTCGATTACTATTCTGAAAAGCAATTTTCAAATAAGTTCCTTTGGAGTTTAATATTCTAGATAAGTAAAATTGAGCATCATAGTCGCCTGCATGGTACCCATTCAAAAATAATTTACCAGATGCTAGTAAATCCCATAACTGGTTTCTTGTTTTATTTTTATAGGTGCCAAATGCATATAAATCATAATCAGACCAAGATTGCAAATTCGATAAATTAGTGGCCAAATGTGAATAGCCAGAACCTACTTGTAAAAATTGATTCGAGTTATTTTTTTGAGGATAGCTAATTAAACTAAAATCATTGGTTACTAAATTCCAATTATCGACAAACTTGTAATTTGAATTTGGCTTAGATTCATAATTAAAATATTGAGCGTAGTTCAAATCATTAGGCGCTCTATCTTCAAATGTAAATTGACTTGACTCCAATTTAACTTCATTTTGAAATCTAAGTCTTGGATAAAATAAATGTATTACGACTGTATCCTTTACTATAGAATCTTTTTGACCAAGGTCATAAGTTTGACGCCATAAATAAGTATTATTCCTATAGGTTGAACCAGTAGCAATAGTGGTATTAAAAGGATTACGGAAAGAAGCGCCACTCACCCCTAATCTCGTTTCTAATTCATACGGATTATTCAATGATAAGCTATCTAATAAAGCAGCTTTCACAAGTCCGCCATTTTCTGAAGAGGCCGCTTTATTGGCAAGCATTACAAAGTAGGATTCATACCTTTTTCTTTTAGATTGAAAATGTGCCGTAATACGCATATTATTCAAGTTCGCATTTTGATTTTTTACATTCCCCGGAGAATTACTAAATCTATAATCAAATGAAAAATTTAATTGCTGCGTTTTATTTTGTGTATGTTTTATTTCAATTAATTGTTCCCCCTTGCCTCCCAATAAATACCCTAATTCAGTAAAGGGTCTGGTGCTTTGATAAAAAGGCGTGCCCGCTAAAGTATAAGAATAGGCATCATAAGCATGGAAGCCTGCGTCAAAGCCCCCTTTTTTTTGCGTTGAAAATAAATAAGATTTAGAAGCTGTTCCTAAATTACCAAGGTTGTAATTCGTATAAGGCAAGGGATAGTGTACAAAAAAATCGTTAATACTTGAATCTAGTTTTCGAATATCATTATTATTATAGAGCCTATAAAATAAGGTGATTGAATCAGCGTTCTGGTCTCTTTTTTGCAAAGAATCGGCGCTGCCTCCTTTACCATTAGAACTTCCAACAGGCCTTATTGCATTGCCAAAATTTTGCGCACTTACTTCTTGTTGAAGTAAGATAAATAGAATTAAAAAAAATAAAATGCGCTTAACAATGAACATGCTTAAAATTATATTAGGAAATTTGTTTTACTAAATCGCTAATAATTAGGGTTAACTTAGGTTCTGCTGCATTCGCCGCTTCTAGGACTTCTTCATGTGTAATGGTGTTATTGTCTTCTCTAATACCTAAGTCGGTGACTACACTAATGGCAAATACTTTCATACCACAATGCACAGCGGCAATATTTTCTTGCACAGTACTCATGCCTACTACATCTCCCCCTACTGCTTTAATTAATTTATACTCTGCTCTTGTTTCAAAAGTGGGACCTGTAACACCCACATAAACACCCTCATGAACTTTTATTTGATGCTTACTTGCTATTGCTTTTGCTTTGTCAATAAAATCTAAAGCATAGGGTTCACTCATATCAGGAAAACGAGTACCTAAGGCAGTTTCATTTTTTCCAATTAAAGGATTGATGGAGAATAAACTTATATGATCCTTAATGATCATTAAATCTCCCACTTCAAAATTTAGATTCACGCCACCTGCTGCATTGGATAAAATTAAATTTACCACCCCTAATAATTTTAAAACACGAACGGGGTAAGCAACTTGTTCAGGTGAATAACCCTCATAGAAATGAAAACGTCCTTCCATCACCCAAACTTTTACACCATTCAAACTGCCTAAAATTAATCTACCCTTATGCCCTTCAACAGTACTTACAGGAAAATGGGGTATTTCAGTGTATTGAATTTCAAAATCCACCTTAATTTGTGTGGCTAAATTTCCTAAGCCACTACCAAGTATAATAGCAGTTTCAGCAGTTGTTTTAATCTTAGATTGTATGAAAGCGGCAGTCTCCTGTAATTGAGACATGAAGGGCGTCGACATATAAGGTATATTTTAGCCACAAATATAACAAGACGAAGGGATTATAAGGCAAGATTCTAGGCCTTTGATGGGCTTGTATCATGTTTTAATACCCAATAAGCAATAATGGCACTTAAAAGCATAAAAAAGGCCCCTAATAAAAAAGCAGCACCAGGAAAGTAGATATGATTGGGGTCGTTTTTAATGGAGAAATAGGAGGTTAATCCGATCATCATGGAGGGACCAAAAATGGTGGTTAAGCTTTGTAATCCCGTTAAGGAACCTTGCAATTCTCCTTGTTCATTTTTAGGAACATGTGCTGAAATTAAAGCTTGCAAAGCGGGTCCAGAAATACCCCCCAAACAATAAGGCACTAAAAATAAAAACATCATCCAACCTTGCGTTGCAAAAGCAAATAAAGTTAATCCAAGGGCATATAATGCAATTCCAATATAGACACTTTTTTCATTCCCTAATTTAGGATTGACTACTCTAATGAGTAAGCCTTGCACCAAACTAACCAATACCCCCACTACAGCCAATGAAATACCAATCATCTTGGGTGTCCATCCAAATTTATTAATATTGGCAAAACTCCAATTACTTTGCACAGCATGTGCAGATACATAAATTAATAGTAGTGAAAAAATTAATCCAAGTACTGCTGGGTATTTTTTAAATTTTAATAAGGAAGAAATGGGATTGGCTTTTTTAAAATCAATGGCGCGACGATGTTCCATATCTAAGGACTCTGGCAAAACAAAATAACCATACAATGCATTCACCAAGGCCAATCCAGCAGCTACTAAAAATGGAATTCTTGTGCCCAACTCCCCTAGCAAACCTCCCAACATAGGGCCGATAATAAAACCAAGGCCAAAGGCAGCTCCAATCATCCCAAAATTTTGTGCCCTATTTTTTTCATTACTAATATCAGCCATATAAGCAGAAGCAGTAGTAATACTAGCTCCCGTAATACCTGAAATCATTCTTCCTAAAAACAACCACTCAATGGTTGGCGCAAAAGCTAAAAAAATATAATCTAAACCAAAGCCAAGCAATGAAAAAAGTAAAACCGGTCTGCGACCATATCGATCACTTAAACTCCCTAATATGGGCGCAAAAATAAATTGCATGAGGCCATATATCAATGTTAAAAATATGGCAGGTTTTGAAATAGCACTAATGTCCGTTCTATCTGTTACATGCATTAACTGCTGTAATAATTGAGGCAAAACGGGAATAATAATCCCAAATCCAATGATATCAATTAAAACGGTGATAAATATAAAACCAACTGCTGCTTTTTTGGGATTTGCCATTGTTCTTAGATAGTGGTGTATGTACTACCCTTCAAATATACAAGTACTAAGGTATATTTCAAAACGGAGTCACCAAAGACTACTCTTTGTTAATATCTAGTCCTTGAATGCTTGCTCTAGTAATTAAATACTTCAACTATTACTTATGCTTCATTTCTGAATACGATCAGTCCATCAAAAATATCAATTAATACCTTCTTTGTTTTATCTATCTCACCGCTCAATATTTTTTTACTAAATTCATTCACCACCATTTTTTGAATTAACCTTTTTAAGGGCCTGGCGCCTAACTGCATATCAAAACCTTGGTCAGATAAGTAATCGACTAAATAATCGCTGAACGTTAATTCAATTCCATTCTCTGCCACTAAGGCTTTTAGATTATTCAATTGAATTTTTACAATGGCCGACATTTGTTTTTGTAGTAAAGGAGAGAACATAATAATCTCATCGACTCTATTTAAAAATTCTGGTCGAATGGTTTGTTTTAATAAAGCCATTACTTCCACCTTTGACTGTTCAATTTTTTGTTCCAGATTTTTTTCTGTCAC
>CALPSK010000124.1 GCA_943326215.1 Sediminibacterium ginsengisoli
GGTAATGGCATTGCTCATGTTTTTGCACAAAAAGGTTTCAAGGTTCAATTAATAGATGCGCAAGCCACTGCTTTAGAAAAAGCAATCGCTACCATTGAAAAGAATTTAGATAGACAAATTACCAAACAAACTATTACAGCTGAAGACAAAGCAAATACGCTTGCTAATATTCAAACATCTACATCTATTGAACAAGGTGTAGCTAATGCCGACTTAGTTATTGAAGCTGCTACTGAAAATGCTGATGTTAAAAAAAAGATATTCGCTAGTCTAGACCAACACGCAAAGCCAGATTGTATACTTGCTACCAATACTTCTTCTATATCAATTGCTCAATTAGCAGCTGCTACAAAGAGACCTACACTTGTTATTGGTATGCATTTTATGAATCCAGTGCCCATTATGAAATTGGTTGAAATTATTAATGGAGCATCTACTGCCGAAGCGGTAACTGAAAGCATCGTAGCCCTAACCAAAAAAATTGATAAAATTCCATGCGTAGTAAAAGACGCGCCAGGTTTTATTGCCAATAGAATTTTAATGCCCATGATTAATGAAGCCATTCATGCATTTTCAGAAGGCATTAGTGATGCAGCTACCATTGATCAAATTATGAAACTAGGAATGGCCCATCCCATGGGGCCCTTACAACTAGCCGATTATATTGGACTAGATGTTTGTAAAAATATTATGATCATTATGGAGGAAGGTTTTAATAATTCAAAATACGCACCTTCCCCATTATTAGTTAAAATGGTAGAAGAAGGAAAATTAGGTGTAAAAACAGGAGAAGGGTTTTATAAATACTAGACAACTATTCTACTAAGTCGGCTGCGCTATAAAGTATATTTAGCAATTCTATATTTCTAGTATTATATTCCTAGTATTATATTTCAACTACTATATTAATTAGAAATCAAGGTTAATTTTACTTCTCTTAAATCATTGAATTTATTCAGCGCCTCTTCTAACCTCGCTTTGGGTATACCTATTTTTAATTGTACAAAAAGTTGTGCTTCCTGTTCTGTTACCGAACAATTATATTGCTTCACAATCATCATCACTTCATTCATCTGGTGATAATCAAAATTTAATTCATATTGAAGTTCAATAGGCCTTTGTACTATGGGTGCTAATTGTAAAGCCAGTGTAGTCGCTGTTTTATATGCGTTAATTAAACCGGGCACCCCTAATAAAGTTCCCCCAAAATAGCGCACTACCACCACCATGATATTGGTAAGCTGTTTACTATCTATTTGCCCAAGGATGGGCCTGCCTGCAGAACCCGCTGGCTCTCCGTCATCACTGGCTCTAAATATATTGCCTTCCACTCCTATTCTATAGGCCACACAAAAATGAACTGCTTTAGAATGTTCTTTTTTTAGCCCAGCAATTATTTTTTTACAAGTATCTACCGAATCTACTGGGTAAGAGTAGGCCAAGAACTTACTTCCCCTATCCTTAAACTCAGCAATAGCTGGCATTTCAATAGTACTATAAAAATGAGGATCCATATAGGTAGGTGTTCTTAGAATTATTTGTTCAAAGCTAGTTCATAATGCATAATCATTTGTAACATTGTGGTATGAGTTTACAAGAAATAAAAATATTCCTAAAGCAAAAGCTGGCCTCTAAAATTGACGCGGTTGAATTGAGCAGTTTAATGGGCATGCTTATTGAGGCGGTTACTGGATGGAATAGGATGCAACAAATTATAAATGTAAACACGGAATTAAGTAAAGAACAGCAAGCGCAAATAGAGCTATACGCCGAGCAACTGTTATTGGGCAAACCTATTCAATATATATTAGGCAAGGCCTGGTTTATGGGCAATGAATTAATGGTGAATGAATATGTATTAATACCCAGACCCGAAACTGAAGAATTAGTAGAATGGATTATTTCTTATGCTAGTATCATGAATAAACCATTATCTATAATTGATATTGGCACTGGCTCTGGTTGTATTCCTATTGCATTAAAGTTGGCCCTCCCCTTATGCAGCCTTACAGGATTAGATATTAGTAAAGAAGCCTTAGCAGTGGCTGAGCTAAACGCCAATAATCTAAAGGCTTCCATAGAATGGATAGAGCAAGATATTTTAAATACAGCTGCACTAGATAATACTTATGATATTATTGTAAGTAACCCACCTTATATTCCTATCAGAGAAAAAGCAAATATGCAAGAACAGGTAGTGGGCTTTGAACCCTCCATTGCTTTATTCGTATCTAATGAAGACCCTCTTATTTTTTATAAAGCCATTGCCAAAATGGCTAAGCAAAATTTATCTACCAACGGGCAATTATTTTTTGAAATACATTATGACCAAGGAAAAGCCATACTTGCTTTATTAGATGAACTTAATTTTCATGCAGAATTAAGACAGGATAGTTATGGTAAAAACAGAATGATTAGAGCGAGCTTGAAATAGCTACTAAAAAAATTACTTAATTACTTAATTACTTGAGCAATCACTAGCATTAAATATTTAGCATTAAATAATTAGCATTAAATATTTAGAATCTTGGAATAAATTAATGCGCTGGATTAACTGCTACAACGGGTGTCGCACCTAAAGACTTTATAATTTGCATTACTTGTATTGTAACCCCTAAGTTCGCCACACTGTCTCCATTAATTACCACAGAAGGCTTCTCCGTCTCTTTCGCTAAAAATAATTTTAACTCATTGGGCAGTGCCTCAATTGTAACGGCAGTAGAGCCAATAAATAATTTTTGATCTTTATCAATGGTGACTACCACGGTTTGTTTAGCCTTGGTATCGCTAGAAGCTTTAGGATTAGAAACCTTAATAACATTGGGGTTCGCTAAAGTAGATACAATTAAAAAGAATAATAATAATATGAATAATATATCATTCAATGCACCTGTATGCACTTCGGGAGAATTTCTTAATCGCTTTCTTAAATTCATAGATTAAGAATGAGTGGATTCTTGTAAAATATCTAAAAAATCAGCGCTAGCTGTTTCCATTTTATTGGCAGCTTTATCTATTTGAGTAGATAAATAGTTATGCCCTACATAGGCAATTAAACCAATGATTAAACCAGTGGCCGAAGTAATCATTTTTGTATAGATACCTCCAGCAATAGTGTTTAAAGTATATTCTCCAGTAGAAGCAATGCCGTAAAATAATTGCACCATACCCACAATAGTTCCTAGAAAACCAAACATAGGCGCAATACCTGCTATTAATGACAAAATATTTAAATTACGCTCCATAGAATACATCTCCAATTTTCCTACATTCTCCATGCTCTTTTCAATAGCATCGATGGGCTTTCCAATTCTCATCACTCCTTTTTCTATCATTTTCGCCACTGGATTGTCGGCATTCTTAGCCATGCTTTTTGCAGCATCAATATTACCTGACAAAATATGATCCTTGATGATGAACATAAATTTAGGATCCATGGCACCCGCTTTTTTAATAGCCAAAACACGCTCAATAAAAACAAAAATGGCAATTACTAAAAGTATATACAATGGGTACATAATCCATCCCCCTTTTTGCAATAAACTCAATAATGAAATTTTATCCTCAGCAACTTGTAACAAAAAAAGCATAGCGTTAAATTTATGAATTAAAGTTAAATCGTTTTATTTGAAAATGAATGGATGTGAATAACTATCAATTTGTTAAATTATTTCCACCAATTTCACTAGTACTTCTACCGACTTTTCCATATCGGAAACGCCCACCCATTCATGCTTACTATGTATAGCTTGCATACCTGTAAATATATTTGGAGTGGGCAGTCCCATAAAACTCATACGACTGCCGTCCGTGCCCCCTCTAATGGGTGTGACAATGGGCGTTAAGCCTACTAATTTATAGGCATCTAATGCCTTTTCAACAATATGGGGATGCTGATCAATTACTTCTCTCATATTACGATACTGCTCCTTAATTTGCATAGTAATGCTGGCCTTGGAAAAGTCCGGTTCAGTAGCAATTACTTTTTGAGCAATTTCATATAACCTTTCAGCATGTAGTTTAAATTGAGCCGTATCAAAGTCGCGTACTAAAAATTCAATGCGCGCTGTTTCTGCACCTCCTTCAATATGGTTAGGATGAATAAATCCCATACGCCCTTCTGTGTGTTCTGGACTCCACTCATTTTTGGGTAAGGCTGCTAGAATAGCTGCAGCAATTTTAATAGCATTTTGTAGCACCCCTTTAGCGGCACCTGGATGCGCAATCACTCCTTGAATATCTAATGTTAAACTATCGGCGCTAAAAGTTTCCATTTCAAAACTAGCTAACTCTCCTCCATCTAATGTATAGCCAAAATCGGCGCCTAGTTTTTTGATGTCTAAATGTTCTGTGCCTCTTCCCACTTCTTCATCGGGTGTAAATAAAATTTTAATA
>CALPSK010000125.1 GCA_943326215.1 Sediminibacterium ginsengisoli
GTATTATTCCCATGCCACCATCCATTATGATAAACCAACCTTTCTTCATTGGGTTTAGTCAAAATACGCCAGCCTAAACCGTAGTTATGGTGGTATTTATTGGTAGGGCTTTGAGGTTGATAAGCCATTTCCAAAGTGCTTTGTTTTACATAAGTAGCTTCTGTTAAAGCCTTATCCCATAAATACATATCTCTTGCCGTACTATATATATTTTTATCGCCATAGATACAATCGTACTTTTCAATTTTATAAGGAACCATTCTTGCATTATAAGAAGGCGTATACTTATCAATACTCTTAGCACTAAACACATAAGTGTTTTCCATTTTCAAAGGCTTAAAAATAGTTTCAGCCATATAAGTAGGAAAGTCTTGTCCGGTAATTTTTTCAATAATGAGCGCCAACATAACAAAGTTGGTATTGCAATATCTAAATACTCTATTGGGCATAGCCGCTGGTGCTGGGCGCTTTGCAACCATATAGTCAAGTACATCTTGATTATTATACAAGCCTTGTCTGAAAGGGGTTTCAGCCTTAATTAATTTTAATTTCTTTACCCAACGACCTCTTTTATTTTTTACTTTGACGGTCTTATACTTATTAGGTTCCATAAAATAAGTATAATCGGGTAGGCCACTTCTATGAGAAAGTAATTGTTCAATAGTAACACTAGTATAAGGAAAGTTCGAAATGTATTTTGTAACAGGGGCTTTCAAATCCAATTTATCTTCTTCCCATAATTTCAATGCCGCCATTCCTGTAAATGTTTTAGAGATGGAGGCTAAATGAATGGGTGTTTCAGGTAGAATGGCTGTTTTATCGGAAAAATTTGAGAAGCCTTTATAATCTTCAAAAATGACTTCTCCGTTTTTGGCAATTAGAATTTGACCGCTAAAACCTTTATTGCCCAAAATGGTTTCATATTTAGCTTTCACTTCAGCTATTAAACGTTCTTTTTCATCATTACTTAGAATGGAATTATTTGTAATATCTAAAAAACGAGGGCCTTGACCCGTGCCACAGGCAATACTTAAAAAGAAAAAACCAAGTAAAAGGGTGATTCGAATGAACATCTGTTAGTTTTAAAAGATAGCTATTTCCATAATAGCTACAAAAATAACGCTAGAAACACATAATTTATTGTTAATGAATAGCAAACAGTTAATTTTTTTTAACTTTGTGCCATGAGTAATTTTGATGCCACCAGCTATCCTAAGGATAAAATAAAGGTCTTATTCCTAGAAAACATTAGTGATAAGGCGGTTCAGTATTTTAAAGACATGGGATATACCGATGTTAAAAAGGTATCAGGGGCTTTGAGTGAGGAGGAATTAATCAAGATTATTAAGGACGTGCACATTCTAGGTATTCGTTCAAAAACATTTATTTCTAAAAAAGTATTAGATAGCGCAAAGAAATTACAAGCCATTGGCTGTTTTTGCATTGGCATTAACCAAGTAGATTTAAAAGCTTGTAAGCAAAAAGGGGTAGCTGTTTTTAATGCACCTTATAGTAATACAAGATCTGTGGCTGAATTAGTCATTGGTGCATCCATTATGCTTATTCGTAAAATTATAGATAAAAATACTGCTGCCCATAAAGGCATTTGGAATAAAGAAGCCAAAGGAAGTTTTGAACTAAGAGGAAAAACTTTAGGCATTATTGGTTATGGAAATATTGGTACGCAGTTAAGTATCATGGCAGAAGCCATGGGTATGAAAATTCAATTTTATGATATTGAAACTAAACTGCCTTTAGGAAATGCGAAGCCTTCAAAATCTATAAAAGATATTGTAAGTAGTTCAGATATTATTTCTTTGCATGTTCCTGAAACTAGTCAAACAAAAAATTTAATTAGCAAGTCGGTTATAAGTCAATTCAAACAAGGATCTATTTTAATAAATTATGCGCGTGGCGAAGTAGTAGACCTTAATGCTTTAAGCAAGGCTATTATTGATAAAAAAATAGGAGGGGCTGCCATTGATGTATTTCCTATAGAGCCTGAAAAGAACGGCGATGTTTTCACCACTCCGCTACAAGGCTTAGCCAATGTGATGCTGACACCACATATTGGTGGCTCTACGGAAGAAGCACAAGAAAATATTGGAGAAGATGTAAGTATTAAATTATATCAATATTTAGAGCGTGGTGTTTCTTATGGTTCACATACCATTCCTTCCATTAGTTTGCCGCCAGTTGAAAATGCGCATCGTATTTTACATATTCACAATAATGTGCCAGGTGTCTTAAGTGCTATTAATACAGTGATGTCTAAAAATAAAATAAATATTGTGGGACAATATTTAAAAACAAACGATGAAATTGGCTATGTAGTATTAGATGTCGATTCTAAATTATCTAAAACAGCTATTGCGCTTTTAAAAGAAGTGAAACATACTATTAGAGCGCGTATGTTGTATTAGTAGATTTTAAATTCTACTGAGCTTTAAAAGTTCAGCTATTGCTATTAAGCCTGCAATTGTTCTAACATTTTTTTAATCTCATCAGCATCTACCCCTGTGGCTTGTAAATCTTCCTTCATAGAATCTTTAGCATAAAGCATTTGACTTGCTTGCATTTTTCTTGCGCTGCTATGCATTTCTTTAGCACCAGTTGCTTGAATAATTTCTTTGATATTATTAGAACGCAGACCAGAACCTGGCATTATAATAATACTGTCGCCGGCTTGTTCTACTAATTTTTTCAATAAGGGTTGCGCATCTGCAGCATTGGGTACTTGACCACTGGTTAAAATGCGTTTACAGCCTGTTACAATAATTTCTTCTAAAGCAATGAATGGGTCTTTGCATCTATCAAAGGCCCTGTGAAAACTTATTTGCATTGAAGGCCCCGCTATATCTACAAGTTCTTTGGTTCTTTTAGTATCAATGCTTCCATCTGCATTCAATAATCCTATAACGGCTCCTAAATAGCCTAGTTCTTTTACAATTAGTAAATCGGCCTTCATTACTTCAAACTCCGATCTTGAATATAAAAAATCACCTCCTCTAGGACGTATAATAGGAAATACTGGTTGAGTTGTATATGACCTTAGCGTTTTTAAACTTCCATAAGAAGGGGTAGTGCCACCTTCTTGAGGGTTTTCACAAAATTCAATTCTATGCGCACCTGCTTTTAAAGCAGTTACTGCAGCTTCTACTGAAAAGACAGCTATCTCAAGTTTTGTAGACATAATTAATCTAATGAAGAAGATTCAAATAATTTATTTCCATCTTTTGTATGCACAGCATAGTTAAAACCTTTATGTAATGCGTAAGCTCCTGCTTCGCCTTTTGTATTGAGTGCAATAAAACAAACTTGAATATCCTTTGCTTTTTCTTTTTTAATTCTTCTTATTCTTTCTACCACGAATTTACAAGCTTCCGCAGGCGACTTACCCTGTCTCATTTGCTCCACCACCGCACTAGCACCAGCCACACGAATCACATCTTCTCCTTGTCCAGTAGCCACCACAGCACCCACTTCATTGTCTACATATAAACCTGCACCAATAATAGGAGAGTCGCCTAAACGACCTCTCATTTTAAAACCCGCACCACTGGTAGTACAACTTCCAGATAAGTTTCCAAAACTATCTAAGGCAATCATTCCAATGGTATCATGGTTCCACTCTCCATTACTAAGTTTATGTGGCGCCATTAAAGATGGATCCAATTGACTGGTTGCTTGTTTTCTTTCAATATTTATAACTGGTTTGTACTCCGATTTTTTTAACCAATTTTCATACGATGATTTTGCATCTTTTGATAAGGTATTGGGTTCTAAGGGAAAACCTTCAGACAATGCAAATTGTTGAGCACCTACACCCACCAGCATTACATGGGGAGTTTTTTCCATCACTCTTCTAGCTACCGATATCGGATGTTTAATGCGTTCTAAAAAAGCAACAGATCCACAATTAAATTCATGATCCATAATAGAGGCATCTAAAGTCACATGACCATCTCTATCGGGGTTGCCACTTAAACCTACACAACAATTAATTTCATCCTCAGTTACTTTCACACCATTTTCTACGGCATCTAAAGCTTTTCCACCTGCACCAATTATTTTCCAAGCTGCTAGGTTAGCGGCCAAACCTGCATCCCAAGTGGCTACCACCACAGGATTTATATTTCTAAGTGTAGTTGATTGTCCATTCATTGGTTCTTGCCCATTCAATGTTTGAATACTTTTAGGTATAAAGCCAGTTATGGTAAAACTTGAAATACCTAAACCACTAAGATTCAAAAATTTTCTGCGATCCATGCTCATAGTTCTTTCATTTTATAGATTTCAAGATACGAACAATGAACATATTTTTAGTACTTTTAAGTATTATATTTTATGCAAGCAGTCTTTACATTATATGGTTGGCAGGTAA
>CALPSK010000126.1 GCA_943326215.1 Sediminibacterium ginsengisoli
GATCCAATGTCTGAAGATCAGTTTATGCAAAACATTGAGAATGCTTATCAGAGTAAGCCTAATAGCTTAAGCAATAAGCAAGTCGTGTTTGTTCAAGACGCCTTAACAACTTATCAGTTAATAGCAGCCATTACTAAAATGAGTCAAGACTTTGCAGTAAAAAAATAGTACTTAATCCAATATTGCTAAATAGAGTATTGCAGGAGCTATTAAATTAAATATTACAAATTCACAACAATAAAAAAGGTCCTCCAATTTATCGGAGGACCTTTTTTTATAGGGTAAGTTTGTTGTAAACCAACTCTTCTAATAAGTATTTTAAACTCGTCTGCTTATAAGATAGTTAATAGGGTAGCTACTACTGTGTCAATTTCGGCTTTTGTATTGTGTTTGCAGAAAGAAAAACGAACAGTGACATCATTACTCCCTTTATGTAGCGCCTGTATAACATGAGAGCCTGTTTGTGCGCCACTAGAGCAGGCGCTGCCGCCACTAGCGCAAATATTTTGAATGTCTAAATTAAATAAAATCATTTCTGTTCTTTCCGACTTAGGAAAATTAACACTTAAAGTAGTGTAGAGACTTTTGCCAAAAGGGTCGCCATTAAAACTCACCCCTGGAACTTTATTCACCAGTGCATCGTGCATGTATTTTTTTAAACCAGCAATAGTCGCACCGTCTTTTTCAAAATTTTCAGTAGCCATTTCTAAAGCCTTGGCTAATCCTACAATGCCATATAAATTTTCAGTACCTGCACGCATATTTCTTTCCTGTGCACCACCATGTAATAAAGGGTTAATCTTTATATTCTCGCTAATATATAAAATGCCTACTCCTTTAGGCCCATGAAATTTATGTCCAGCGCCTGTAATAAAATCAACAGGGGTATTCGCTAAGTCAAAAGGGAAATGACCTACGGTTTGAACGGTATCGCTATGGAAATAGGCATTGAATTTTTTACAAATGCCACCTATTTCCATGAGGTCAATCATATTGCCAATTTCATTGTTGGCATGCATAATGCTCACAATGGTTTTTTCATTGGACGCGGCAAGTAGTTCTTCTAAATGGGTGGAATCGATATGTCCATTCGGAAGAATGTTTACGAGGCTAAGTTTGGCATTATATTTTTTAGCTAAATGGCTAACAGTATGTAAAGTGGCATGGTGTTCAATAGGAGAGCTAATAATATGCTTACATTCCAAGTTTTCCATGGCTGCATGTAAAACAGTATTGCTGCTTTCAGTGCCTCCACTAGTAAAGAAAATTTCTGCAGGACGAGCGCCTAAAATTTTGGCCACTTGTTTTCTTGCTTGCTCAATGGCCATTCTGGTTTCACGTCCATAACTATAAATAGAAGAGGGATTGCCAAATTTTTCAGTCATATAAGGCATCATGGCTTCTAAGACCTTGGGGTCTAGTGAAGTGGTAGCTGCATTATCAAAATAAATTCTTTCCATGTATCTATATATATCTAGTCTATAATGTAGATTCTAAATTTTTTCTAAGTTAGTTAATTGTGGCTATAATTGAAATAATCTCATCTGCTAATTTATCGGCAGCTGCCTGTGAGGGGGCTTCCGTATAAATGCGAATAATCGGTTCTGTATTACTAGACCTAAGATGCACCCACTCGTTTTCGAAGTCTATTTTAAAACCATCTTCTTTATTAATAGGGAAGGCTACATATTTTGTAGCGAGTACATCAAATATTTTACTAAGCGATATGGATGCGTCAATATCCATTTTTTTCTTACTCATAAAATAAGCAGGGTAGCTGGCTCTTAAAGCAGAAGCTGTCATTTTAGTTTTCGCTAAATGTGTTAAAAATAAAGCAATGCCAATAAGGGCGTCTCTTCCATAATGTAAATCAGGTACAATAATACCACCATTCCCTTCTCCGCCAATGACTGCTTTTTCGCTTTTCATTTTATTCACCACATTCACTTCTCCTACAGCACTTGCGAAATAACTGCAACCGTATTTTTCAGTGACATCTCTTAATGCACGGGTAGAAGATAAATTACTAACAGTGGCCCCTTTTTTATTTTGTAAAATAAAATCGGCAACAGCCACTAGTGTATATTCTTCTCCAAATAATTCTCCATTTTCACTTACAAAACATAAGCGGTCTACATCTGGGTCTACGGCAATTCCCAAACTCGCTTTTTTACTTACTACTGTATCACAAAGTTCAGTAAGATGTTCTTTTAAAGGTTCTGGGTTATGTGCAAAATTGCCATGCATATCCCCATTTAATACGGTAATATCATTTACGCCAATAGCTTTTAATAAGGCAGGTACTGTGAAAGCGCCAGAACTATTAATGGCATCTACCACCACAGAAAAATTGGCTGCTTTAATAGCATTGATGTCAACTAATGGGTAGTTTACAATGGCTTGAATATGTTTTTCAAGACTATCGGTATTTGAAATTATTTTTCCTAAATCATCTATGCTGGCGTAATTGAAATCTTCGTTAGCGGCTAATGTTAAAATGGTTTTTCCTTCCTCTCCACTTACAAATTCTCCTTTTTCATTTAACAGTTTTAAAGCGTTCCACTGTTTAGGATTATGACTAGCTGTTAGAATAATACCACCATCTGCTTTTTCAAAAACCACGGCCATTTCAACAGTGGGTGTGGTGCTTAATCCCAAATGAATTACATCTATACCTAAGGCCAAAAGGCTTTGTTCTACCAAGACTTCTACCATTTCCCCGCTTATTCTTCCATCTCTGCCCACCACTACTTTTTTCTTGCCAGGGCCTTTATGGAGAAGCCAGCTGCCATAGGCAGACGCAAACTTAACAATGTCGATAGGAGTAAGGTTTTCATTGGGTTTGCCCCCAATAGTGCCCCTAAATCCTGAAATACTCTTAATAAGTGACATAGCTGCTCTTTTTTACTTTATAAATTGGTTCGGCAAATTTACTTTAAATTTTTGCACTTCCTTGTATCTTTATGGCATGATACTAGACATTGGGGCATCTTTGGAGCAGGCAGATCAGGCCTTATTTAAGCTAATTAATGGGCATTGGACCAATACTTTCTTCGATTCATTATTGCCATGGATGCGTACTTCTGAGCACTGGTTTGCTTTTTATATAGCACTAGTAAGCTATGTTTTCTATAAATGGGGGTGGAAGGCATGGAAATGGCTTCTTTCAGTAGCTATTACTATTGCACTGACCGATCAAGTAAGTAGCTTTATTTTCAAACCCTTTATACATCGTTTAAGACCCTGCAATGATCCAGCCATACTTAATAAGGTTAATTTATTAATAGGTACATGTCCTAGTAGTTTCAGTTTTACTTCCTCTCATGCAGCCAATCATTTTAGCTTGGCCATGTTCGTATTTATGAGTTTGCAGCCCTTATTTAAAAAGTATACCTATTTGTTTTTTGTATGGGCAGGTATTATTTCCTATGCCCAAATTTATGTGGGTGTTCATTATCCCTTAGATATATTGGGAGGAACATTGATAGGGCTTATCATGGGCTATGCTGGTGCCATTATTTATTCGAAATGGATATCGGTTCCCAATAAACATTCGTTATAATAATTATTCATTACAATAATTAGTAACAGCCTTAAAAATTAAATTGAGTCGTATTCTTAGGGTAGATGAGTTCGTAACTTTTTCGAACGCCTTTTGCATTTACATGAAAAATATTTATTTGCTGGTCATTAATGCCAAATAAAACTTCACATAAAACATTGAGTTGACTTAATTGTTTTATATTTTTTATTTCAAAATAAGTCCAAGTGCTTTCTTTTTTTATTTCAAATCCAAGATATTCTAAATTAGATTTATTGCCATTTACAGCTAAGTTTAATCGCTTCGTTAAATAAGCTTTGAGTAGTGCATCTGCTTTATTTTTTTGGCTGGGCTCTGATAAATCAATGGTCGTTTTGGATTCGGCAGCTATCATTTTTTCGAGGTCATTGGTAAAACAACGTACACTAATTTCAATGGTGGCCTCTTTTTCATTATGATTAATATCAATCACCGACACGAAAAAGGGGTGCAGTAAAGTAAGCATTGCAGTAAAAAGAGTATTCCATCCAATTAAAAGCATATAAGTTTATTTGTATCTTACAAATGTCTTGATTAATTTACCATTTTAAAAATTTTCATTGAATGAATGACCTTTTTATTTTTGCGCATCTTGGATTTAGGCATATTATGGATATCAATGGGTCTGATCATATGTTGTTTATACTAGCCCTTGTCATTAGATATATAGCAGCAGATTGGAAAAAAATATTGATTTTAGTGACTTCCTTCACCATCGGTCATTCTATTACCTTGGCTTTAAGTACTTTAGATTGGATTTATTTCCCTATGCTTTTAATTGAACTACTCATTCC
>CALPSK010000127.1 GCA_943326215.1 Sediminibacterium ginsengisoli
CAGTTCTACTAAAAAAGGAATCATGGTAGATAAGGTTTGAAAATTAGTTAGGCCTTCATGTAGGGCTACTCTAATGGGGCCAATCATCCAATTGGCCATGGCTTTGTAATGTGTAGAAGCGGCTGCCCAATCCATATAAAAATCGGCTTCTTCTTTATCTTCTACTAATTGATCAATGGCGTAATCAGATAAATCATATTGTATTTTCCACTGCTTTTTTAAAGTAGCGGGTAGGGCAGGTAATTTTTTTTCAATGCTTTCAATAAAACTATCTGTTAAATGAAAAGGCGCTAAATCTGGGTCTGGAAAATATCTATAGTCATTGGCATCTTCCTTGTCTCTTATAGAAAAAGTAGTATCATTGTTAGCATCAAAGCTTCTTGTTTGTTGTATAATAGTACCACCCGTTTCTGTAATTTGAATAAGTCGATCAATTTCAAATTCAATGGCTTTTTTAATATTGCGAATAGAATTTAAATTTTTAACTTCTACTCTAGTCCCTAAGGTGGTGGCGCCTTTTAAACGAATAGAAATATTAGCATCACATCTTAAACTTCCTTCTTCCATATTGCCATCACAAATACCTATCCAACGTACTAGCTTTCTTACTTCTGTTACAAATAAAAAGGCTTCTTCTGCCGAATGAATACAAGGCTCAGTGACCATTTCAATTAAGGGCGTGCCAGCACGGTTTAAATCGATAAGTGTATCAGTTGCAGATATATCATGTATGCTTTTGCCTGCATCTTCTTCTAAATGAATTCTATTAAGCTTTATTATTTTTTCACCAGAGGGTAATTGAATGCTAATGGTACCGCCTTCGCAAATAGGGGTTGTATGTTGTGATACTTGATAACCTTTAGGTAAATCGGGATAGAAATAATTTTTACGTGCAAAATAATTATCCTTCGCAATCTTGGATCCGCAGGCAAGTCCAATTCGAATAGCATATTCAATGGCCTTGGCATTTGTCTTGGGCAAACTGCCGGGATGACCCATGGTAATAGGGCTTATATGGGTATTGGGGGCTGCTCCAAAAGAGGCATCGTCTCCACAAAACAATTTGCTTTTTGTGGCTAATTGTGCATGAATTTCTAAACCAATAACTGCCTCATATTTTTCTCCGATTGCCATAAGGCAAAAGTACTAATTTAAAAGCCTTTGGCATAAAAAAGCCCATCAATATATGATAGGCTTTCAATAGCAACTTTAGTATTTTCTATAAATCTGCAGAATTTATTTTTTTTGGAATTTTAACCTCAATTGTTTTTGAAGCTTTATCTCTAAAGATAACCACTTTAATGCTCTGGCCTGCTTCAAAGTATTGCCCTTTGATGTCATTTACCTCTTTGACTTCATCTTTATCAATACTTGTAATGATATCACCTACTTTTAATCCAGCTTTATCTGCTGGAGAACCCTCTTGAATAGCTTTAATTTTGACACCTTTCCCTTCTTCCAAATCTTCAATACTAATACCCAACTTTGGTTTTTTCTCAAAGCCAGGTATGGTCATACCTTCCATGCCTGGGAAATTAGGTATAAAACTAAATCCTCTTTGACCTGGTTGTAATTTTCTAGTATTGGGATCAAAGTATTGTTTGGGTGTAATATCAAAACTAGGTCCTCCTTGTCCCTCAGGGCTGCTGAAATTATAATACTGCATGGTATTTTTATTCTTTGCTAAACTTGCGACAAGTGTATTGGTTTTACCTTTTCTAATGTAACTAATGGTTACTTTATCTTCTGGTTTAGATTTACCAATGGCATCGTATAAAGAAGCCGGTCCATCAATTTTTATATCATTTACTTTTGTAATAATATCTCCTTCTTTTAGTCCTGCCTTCGCTGCAGGGCTTTCATCACTTACTTGATTCACTTTAGCACCTTGTTCTATTTGTTCTGTAACTACTCCTAAAAAAGCTTGATTTGTTTTTGGTTCATTAGGAACAATTATATCAAAATTATCATCTCCATTTTCATTGATAATTATATCGCCATCTAATTCAAGCCCTTTTCGAAAGTCAAGACTATTAAGAGGTCTCCCTTCAACAATAATTCTTGGCTTTTTGTTATCTAAATTGCCAAGGCCATTTAAGTTTTTATCTAATTTTTTTAAAATAATTCTTTTATTACCTTTTCCTTCTATTTGCAAGCGAGGATCATTCTCGTCCACTTCTTTTCCGTTAATGGTTACTTTGTTGCCATCCACTACCACCGTCATATTTACATCCGCATCTTTTTTTACTTTAGCGGCCTTTGAATCATCTATAGTAACGATTACTTTGGTAGAATCTTTTGGTGCATCTTTGTCTGCATCTTTTGTCCCCTCTTTTTTTGCATTCTTTTTACTGACAATCTCAACCACGCCATCAGCTGCCTTTTCGCCGTATTTTTTTATAGCCATGGCACCTTTTAATACACTAACGCTTTCAATATCATTAGGTGCAATATCGCTAATGCTTGTTACAATTTTTCCATCTAGTATATACAATGGTGTTTTACCATCAGTACCAATGACTACTGCAGGCGCATTGTCTTTTGGATTTTTCTTTGTGATGATTACTTCACCCGTTTGTGCCATTGCAAAATAAAAAGTAAAGCTTACTAATAAAGAGAAAAGTATTTTTTTCATGGTCGTTAATTGATTAATTCTTTAATGATATTTTTAGTGTACTAAAATTGAATTCGAATTTCAAAAATAGTAAAAATTATTAACTACGAAACTATTCGCAAATATTATTTTGTTAAAGTCCTAATTAATTGAAAATCAATAAATTAATGAAAATTAGAGGCCTTGTTTCACCACCTCAATTACCTTTTTGAGTTGACTTGTATCTTGTCCACCTGCAGTAGCCAAAGTTTTTTGCCCACCACCACCACCTTTAATAAGGGGTGCAATTTTTTCTTTAATTATTTGAGTAGCTGGCATAGTAGCGCTAAGTGATTCACTAATGGAAACTGCAACAGAAGCTTTTGCTTCAATAGTAGCTACTAAAATAATGCAATGATTATTTTGAGTAAGTCCCAGGGCTACTGCTAATTTTTTTAAGTTATCGGCGCTTGACAAAGCAATTTCTTTTCCTAAAAATGCAATACCATTAATAGTTTCAAATTGACTACTATATTGTGTAGTTAATTCATTTACAAGTAATGCTTCCTGGCTTTCTAATTTTTTTGAAAGTTCTTTTTGACTTGATTGCAAAGAAGTAATGGTATCATTTAAAACAGATACAGCAGAATTTTCATTCCACTCAGGTGCTTTAAAGGGGGCGCTTATTTTTTCGGCAAGTAATGCACAAGCTTCAGTGAGTTGTACTATTTGCTTATGTAATTTTTCATTGACCTCAGTAATATGCTTTGCAGCAGCTTCTCCAACCACTGCCTCAATTCTTCTCACACCAGCAGCAACAGATGCTTCTGCTTTTAAAATAAAGGCACCAATTTCTCCTGTATGTCCCACATGTGTACCGCCGCATAATTCAATAGAATAGGCAGGGTCCATCACTACCACGCGCACTTTATCTCCATACTTTTCTCCAAATAAAGCCATCGCACCTAAACAAATGGCTTCTTCTTTATTCATTTCTTTTATAACTACTGGAATGTTTTCTTTTATTTTAGCATTCACCATGGTTTCCACTTGGCTAATTTCTTCTGCAGTCATTTTAGCGAAATGTGAAAAGTCAAATCGCAGTTGATCGGTATTGACTAAACTTCCTTTCTGTGCTACATGCTTTCCTAAAGTATTTCTAAGTGCAGCATGTAATAAGTGAGTTGCCGAATGGTGAAGGGTAGTTGCTTTTCTAGCACTTGAATTTACAGTTGCTTTTACAGTATTAGAAATACTAGCAGGCAAGCTATCCGTGAAATGTATAAATAAATTATTTTCTTTTTTAGTATCTGTTACTGCAATGCTAGTACCATCTTCAAATTGCAAACTACCTATATCACCCACTTGTCCACCGCTCTCTGCATAAAAAGGCGTTTCAGATAAAACCCATTGGTAGGCTTCTTTACCTTTGGCTTTTACATTTCTATATTTAATAATAGTAGCAGTAGCATCCATTTTTGTATAACCCACGAAATTAGTTTCCTTATCAGGGTTTACTTGTATCCAGTCTCCTGTATCAATGGCAGTAGCCGCACGGCTTCTGTTTTTTTGTTGTTGCATTTCTTTTTCAAAGCCGGGTTCATCCACTTGCAATTCATTTTCAATTGCTATCAACCTTGTTAAATCTACGGGGAATCCGAAAGTGTCAAATAATTCAAAAACTAATTTTCCTTCAATAGTCGCATTCTTTGGATGGGTACTAATAATATCATCCATGCGTTTTAATCCCTTTTCTAAAGTGCGTAAAAA
>CALPSK010000128.1 GCA_943326215.1 Sediminibacterium ginsengisoli
AGAAAGGGGCTATAGGAAGAATGAAGGTAGATGACGAGCTCATTCAATTATTACAAAACCTAGAAGGATATTGGTCTGTAAAGCCATTGGGCAAAGAGGCTTTGGAAGTTTTAAAGCAGGCTTATCAAAAGGGTAAAACTATATCAGAAGCTACACTAGCATTAGTGCATGGATATTTTGGAAGATATGGTTTAGTCGTTATACAGCCAGATGATGCGAAATTGAAATCGCTTTTTGTTGATGTAATGGAAAAGGAATTAAGAACAGGATTTTCTCAAAAGGCGATTGGTCCTACTAAAGAAAAATTAGCAAGTACTTATCATGTACAGTCCGATGGCCGTGATTTAAATTTATTTTATTTAAAAGAGAATAGTAGGTCAAGAATAGAAAAGCAAGGAAATAGCTATATAGTAGTTGATACCGATATTCATTTTACAGAGGAAGAGATTGTTAAAGAACTACATGCAAATCCTGAAAGATTTAGCCCCAACGTAATTTTAAGAGGGGTATACCAAGAAACAATACTTCCTGGTTTAGCCTTTATTGGCGGCGGGGGAGAGCTTGCCTATTGGATGGAACTTAAAAATGTATTTAATGAAGTGAAAGTGCATTATCCTATTTTACAATTGCGCAATTCATTTATGTTTATGAATGAAAAGCAAACCGCACAATGGAATAACTTAGGCTTTACATTAGAACATTTATTTAAGCCTGTATTAGAATTAGAATTAGACTACATTAAAAGTCAGACCCAAGAAAATTTAGCATTAACCAATCATATTGCATCACTCAATAAATTATATGAGTCTATTCAGCAAGATGTTATAAGAATTGACACTTCTTTAGGCGATCATGCTAAAAACTTATCTATACAAGCGCAAAAGAAATTGGCTTTACTTGAAAAGAAAATGATTCGTGCTGAAAAAAGAAAACAAAAAACTTCTATAGACCGCATTCAAGCCATTAAGGGTTCTTTATTCCCTAAAAATAGTTTACAAGAAAGAGTAGAAAACTTTGCTGAGTGGGTAGGAGACTACGGATGGGATTGGGTGGAAACGGTTATGCAGCATTCAACTACTTTGAATCCTAGCTTTACAATAATTACCATTAGCAAGGATTAGAAAACTAAGTTCTAAAGTTTAAGGTAGTCTTAATTTTAAGAAACCATATCTTAAGGTACTATTGATAAAGAAAATAGAGTTGAAAATTATTTCTTATCAAACTCATTATTCCAAGTTCCTTTCAAATTCTCTACCTTGGTCATTACTTCCGATTCCATATTTAATTTATAGTCATCCATGGCTTGACCAATTTGAGCATTGGTAGATCCTATAATTTGTGCAGCTAATAAACCTGCATTTTTAGCACCATTTAAAGCAACAGTTGCGACAGGCACACCACCTGGCATTTGTAAAATAGATAATATACTGTCCCAGCCTTCAGCTGAATTCGTTGACTTAATAGGAACGCCTATAACGGGCAAGCTAGTTAAGGCGGCCACCATACCTGGTAAATGAGCAGCACCACCCGCACCTGCTATAATTACTTGTAAGCCTCTTTTACGTGCAGTTTTTGCATATTCCACCATTCTATCGGGTGTGCGATGAGCAGATACCACTGTTAATTCAAAAGGAATATTGAAAGTTTTTAAAGTATCAGCAGCTGCCTGCATGATAGGTAAATCACTATCGCTTCCCATTATTATACCAACTTGTGCAGGTGTAGACATAATTGAATTTTGATGCAAGTTAAATTAAACTGCGATTTTTATGTAATATTTTTTCATCTTAGTTATTCATCTTAGTAATTCGAGCCTCTTTAATTGCTAATTAAGTATCCAGATACGGCGCCCATCAGAGGGCTGGCCTTGGTTTCAGTTATTTTTACCTTAAAGTGTTTGGCAGTCACTGAAGGGAATTGAATAATTTTCTTTCTACCAATAGTAGTACTCGATGCGATTTTTTTCAAGTCCTGCTGATTATCTCCTGCATATATTTCAAAGCGTATAACTCTTTGTCCAAATTTAATTTGCTCTTGTAGTTGAATAGAATTGATGGTAACTGGCGCAGCCGTAGCAATATCTATATCATTTTTATTATTCTTTGTAATAGCGCTTTTAAATAAGTTGGTTTTAAAAGCGGCCTCTCTTATTTTTCTAAAGTCCATTAAAGCGGCAGAATCTTGCGGAGCTATTAAACCTTTTCTATTAGGAGGTACATTTAATAATAAATTACCACCATGGCCTACTGAGTTTAAATATAAATTAAATAAAGTCTTACCTGATTTTACTGTAGAATCTTCTTCTTCATGATAAAACCATCCCTTGCGAATAGAAACATCTGCTTCTGCACCAATCCAATTCTTTCCATTAAAATTTCCTCTATTCAAGGTGTCGTTAGCAGGAGCGCCTTCGCCTCTTTTAAAGCCTGCTGTATCTAATAAGTTCCAATTGGTTTCATTAATTAATCCATTCTCATTACCTACCCAACGAATATGGGGTCCAATATCACTGAATATTAAAATATTGGGTTGATAAGACATAGCAGAATCTTTGAACCTTGTAAAATCGTACACTTGCTTTTTACCATTAGGGCCTTCTCCATTTGCGCCATCCCACCATAGTTCAGTCAAATTGCCATAACCTGTTAAAAGTTCTTTCATGGTCTGAATATAGATATCGTTGTAAGCTTCAGTGCCATATTGTGGATGGTTTCTATCCCATGGTGAAATATAGACACCCATTTCAATACCCGCTTTCTTACAAGCTTCTGACAGCATTTTGATGACATCACCTTTTCCATTCATCCACTTCGATTCTCTTACAGTATGCTTACTAAATTTACTTGGCCATAAACTAAATCCATCGTGGTGTTTAGCCGTAATTATAATGCCTTTGGCACCTGATGCTTTGGCAATGCTGGCCCACTGGTTACAATCTATTGCTGTTGGGTTAAATACATTAGGGTCTTCACTTCCTTTTCCCCATTCTAAATTGGTAAATGTATTGGGGCCAAAATGCATAAATAAATAAAATTCTTTTTCATGCCAAGCTAATTGTTGCTTAGTAGGCGTGGGGCCAAATTTTTCTTGTGCTACTAATATATTTTTAGATGCTAAAAAGAAAAGGGCAGTAGTGAAAAATAAGTAAATATATTTTTTCATAAAACTTGTTTTGATATTTATATAAGAATCGATTTTTTTTTAAGAATATTTATTAAATAATGACTGCATTTAAACATTTATACGGTAAGCGCTCTTTTATATAATTGAATAGTGTTTTCTAAACCTAAATAAAGGGCATCGCTAATTAAGGCATGTCCAATACTTACTTCATCAATACTTGGAATAGATTGTATTAAGTAAGGTAAGTTGAATCTATCTAAATCGTGGCCTGCGTTAATACCAAGTTCTAATTTTTTTGCTAAGCTTGCTGCACTCATATATGGCTCAATGGCTTTTTCTTTATTTCCAGCAGCAAACTGCTTTGCATACATTTCAGTGTATAATTCTATACGGTCTGTTCCAGTACTTGCGGCGGCTTCCACCATTTTTTCATTAGGATCAACAAAAATTGATACGCGTATGCCTGCCTTTTTAAACACTCCAATGATTTCTTTTAAATAAGATTGTTCCTTAACTGTATCCCAACCATGGTCGCTGGTTAATTGGCCCAAGGTATCGGGCACCAAGGTAACCTGATGCGGTTTGTTGGCTAAAACCAATTCTACAAACTTCGTTTCTTTGGGGTTGCCTTCTATGTTAAACTCTGTGCTTAAAATAGCACTTAAATCATAAACATCTTGGTAGCGAATATGCCTTTCATCGGGTCTTGGGTGTACTGTAATACCCTCGGCCCCAAAACGCTCACAATCCCTTGCCACTTGTACTAAATTAGGATTATCCCCGCCACGGCTATTTCTTAAAGTGGCTATTTTATTTATGTTCACACTTAAACGAGTCATAGGCGAATTTAAGTTATTTTTGCATCTCAAATATAAGAAATGGCTTATTCTAGTTTGGAGGCTTGTTTATTGGATTTGGAGCGCACAGGACAGCTTTTGCGTATCAAAGAAGAGGTTGACCCTTATTTAGAAATGGCCGCCATTCATTTGCGCATTTATGAACAAAAAGGTCCTGCTATTTTATTTGAAAAAGTAAAGGGTTCCAAGTTTCGTGCAGCTTCCAATATTTTTGGCACACTAGAAAGAAGTGAATTTATTTTTAGAGATACACTTCATTCCGTAAAGCAATTGATTGATATAAAAATTAATCCATTGGC
>CALPSK010000129.1 GCA_943326215.1 Sediminibacterium ginsengisoli
AAAACCGTTACCTCTGTTGATTTATCTAAAACATATTTAGCCTGGAGCGAAGATAATTTTGCTTTAAACAAATTAAATAATAAAGTCGCTTATCAATTTATACATGCCGATGTAAAACAGTATTTAAAAACCTTACCTGCAAATAAATATGATTTAGTAGTGATGGACCCACCTACTTTTAGCAATAGTAAGAGAATGAAGGATGTATTAGATATTCAAAGAGACCATGTTGAATTAATCAATGATATGCTGCGCGCTATGAAACCAGGTGGTATATTGTATTTCAGTACTAATTTTTCTCATTTTAAAATTGATGCCGAAAGTATTCACACCAAACTCATTAAAGATATTACCAAGGCTACTACCCCCTTTGATTTTGATGGAAGATTAAAAAGGGCTTGCTTTAAATTACAGAAGCCAGTATAAATTCGTGAACAGCTAGTACTTGTGGCGTTAATAATTGTATTTCATCATTCACAATTACTTTATCACATAAACGCATTTTAATAGTATCATTTATTTGATGATGCATTCTTTTTTCTGCTTCTTGCTTCGTGCAATGATCTCTTTGTATAATTCTTTGAATTCTTAAAGGCATGGGTGCCGTCACCCCAATCACAAAATCTAAACCTTCTACTGCATTTGATTCAAATAAAAGAGCCGCTTCTTTAATAACATAAGGGGCTGTTTGTAATTTGGCCCAATCCCAGGCAGCTTGAATAGTAATAGGATGAACAATTGAATTTAATAAGGCCAACTGATGTGCATCGGAAAAAACAATTGATGATAAATAGGCTTTTTGCAAAACACCCTTCTCATAGACCTTCTCTCCGAATTGTTGAATGAGTGCAGTTCTAATGGCAGGACTTGTCTGCATCAACTGCTTTGCAGTATCATCTGCATTAAATACAGGCACACCTAAGTTTTCAAATATTTTGGCTACCATGGTTTTCCCTGCACCAATACCCCCCGTAAGTCCGATCATCTTAGACATAAAAAAGTCCGAAATTAGTTACCCCAATTTCGGACTTTTTTTAATCAAACCAATTATAATTATTTAGGGTTGGTTTTTGACCACTCTAAGCTTATAGATGATTTTTCAATTTTCAAGTAAGAACCAGGGCTTACTTCCAATTGAATCGTATTGTCTTCGTTTACTTTATTCACCGTACCATGGATACCTGCGATAGTAACTACTTTGTCTCCTTTTTGAATATCGTCAATAAACTTCTTTTGCTCTTTCGCTTTTTTAGCTTGTGGACGAATCATGAAAAACCAGAAAACTAAAATAATACCACCCAACATTACTAATTGGAAAGTACCTCCGCCTTGTGGTGCTTGTAATAAAATTTGTGTCATTGTAATTTATTTAGTTGTTTATGTTTTAATAGTTGTTTTTATATAATTATGTTTATATAGTTATGTTTATAAATTCTTCTTTTATAAAACTGCTCTTGCAAATATATGTTATTTACAGTCTTATTTTTTGGGCGCCGATGGTTTGTGACTTATTTTTTGAATTTTTCCCGATCCCACTAATTCTTTATGAATATTATCCAAAATACCATTCACAAAATGACCACTTTGTTCAGTGCTATAGTCCTTGGCTAAATCAATGTACTCATTAATAGTCACCTTGGTAGGTATGGTATCAAAATACAATAATTCACAAACGCCCAAACGAAGTAGTATCATATCTATCACCGCAATACGTTCTGGATCCCAGTTATTTAATTTAGGCTTAATCACTTCTTCGGTATATCCTTTTTTATCAATTGCTGTATGTAATAATTCAGTAGCGAATTTCATTTTCTCCTCGCCCACTAAATCTATAAAATCAATGCTGCCTGGTTTTTGTAAATAATCCAAGATAAAGCCTACCATCATCTCTCCTTCATCTTCCCAATTCGCAAAACGCTCATCGATATATTCTAAGATATTATCTGATTCTAAAATGAGGGTGCCGAAAATAAATTTAAGTATCTCTTTCTCTTTGGCCTTGTCTCTTCCTTCTTCTATAATGTAGGTTTTATAAATAGTCGATTCTGATAGGTTTCTAAACAAGGTTTTTACGATGTCCTCGTCCACCCATTGTGCAGGGTTAACAAGAGCCAACGCTTTTTTGAATTTCTCAGACTCAATGGTTTGCCATACAATACTATTGCCTGCTAATTTGATATTAACAGATAAATCGGCTTGATTGGGTAAATTCTTGGAGGCTCTCTGCCCTGCCTCTACTTCGGCATAAAGGGCTACTTGGTGTACAAGATGAACTAGGAAAACAAACAAATTACGTGTTTTGTCAAATTCCTTCTGAAGTAGGGAGCCGGGACTGCTTTGGTTTTGATTTTCAACCATATACAGCACCTGCATTACTTTAATTCTAATATTTCTTCGGTTCATCATATGTATAAGAGCTAAGCGGCTGCAAATCTATCTAAAATTATTGGTAAAAACTGACATTTTTTACCCTAATCCTTTGCTTATCATGCAATTTTAGGCATAGATTTGCTTCCCTTACGCTTGAAAAACAATAAAACTGAAAATTTGGCCTATTGTATAGGAAAAAATTGCAGTGGCACGGTTATCGATGTATAGGAATTACAATATTTATTAATAAACAAAAAACGATAAAGTATGGCTAAGAAATTAAACATTACTCCTCTACACGACAGAGTAATCATTAAGCCTGCCGCTGCAGAAGAAAAAACAGCTGGAGGAATCATCATCCCTGATACTGCAAAAGAAAAACCACAACGTGGACAAGTACTTGCTGCTGGAACAGGCAAAAAAGACGAACCCGTAACTGTAAAAGTAGGCGATAACGTTTTATACGGTAAATACGCTGGTACAGAAATTCAAATTGATGGTCAAGATTTATTGATCATGCGCGAAAGCGATATTTTAGCAATTGTATAATTGTTAAAGTAAGTAGAACTATTAATTAACGAAATAAAATAAGTTTATATGTCTAAAATGATTTTTTTCGACTTAGAAGCGAGAAATAAAATGAAAAAAGGGGTTGACACTTTAGCCAACGCCGTAAAAGTAACCTTAGGACCAAAAGGTCGTAACGTTGTTATTGAAAAGAAATTCGGATCACCTTCTATTACAAAGGATGGTGTTTCAGTTGCCAAAGAAATTGACTTAGAAGATCCTATTGAAAATATAGGTGCTCAAATGGTTAAAGAAGTTGCTAGCAAAACCGCTGATCAAGCGGGTGATGGTACAACTACTGCCACTGTATTAGCACAAGCAATTATTGGCGAAGGTTTAAGAAACGTTACTGCTGGTGCGAATCCAATGGATTTGAAACGCGGTATTGATAAAGCAGTAGAAAAAGTAGTAGCAAGTTTAAAAGCACAATCTCAAGCAGTTGGTAACGACGCTAAGAAAATTGAGCAAGTGGCTTCTATTTCTGCCAACAACGATAATGAAATTGGTAAATTAATTGCCCTTGCAATGAGCAAAGTGGGTAAAGAAGGTGTAATCACTGTTGAAGAAGCAAAAGGAACGGATACTACAGTAGATGTAGTAGAAGGTATGCAATTCGATCGTGGATACGTTTCTCCTTACTTCGTTACCAATAGCGAAAAGATGGAAGCTGAAATGCAAAATCCATACATCTTAATTTATGATAAGAAAATTTCAGCGATGAAAGACATCTTGCATATTTTAGAGAAAGTAGCACAAACTAGTCGTCCATTAGTAATTATTGCAGAAGACTTAGAAGGTGAAGCAATGGCAACCTTAGTGGTAAACAAATTACGTGGTACTATTAAAGTAGCTGCTGTTAAAGCACCAGGCTTTGGCGACAGAAGAAAAGAAATGTTAACGGACCTTGCTATTTTAACTGCAGGAACTGTTATTTCTGAAGAACAAGGTTTCAAATTAGAGAACGCCGACTTAACTTATTTAGGTCAAGCATCTTCTATCACAATCGATAAAGACAATACTGTTATCGTGGGTGGTAAAGGTAAAAAAGCGGATATCACTGCGCGTGTAAATCAAATCAAAGCGCAAATTGAAAATACAACTTCTGATTACGATAAGGAAAAACTACAAGAGCGTTTAGCAAAATTAAGTGGTGGTGTAGCTGTACTTTATGTAGGTGCTGCAACTGAAACTGAAATGAAAGAAAAGAAGGATCGTGTAGACGATGCTTTACATGCAACACGTGCTGCTGTAGAAGAAGGAATCGTACCTGGTGGTGGGGTTGCTTACATTCGTGCTGTAGCAAGTTTAGAGAAATTAAAAGGTGCTAACGAAGAC
>CALPSK010000130.1 GCA_943326215.1 Sediminibacterium ginsengisoli
GGTAAAGCTTCCAAAGAAGCCAAATATATTACGCATGGCATTGGATACGGCTAAGGCCTGCTCACCTCTATGTTCAATTAAAATATAAAAGTACTCCCAGCTAATAATGCTAATCATATACTGCATCATGATGGGAGAAGATTGCACCAATATTAATTTTATATAATCCCACTGCACTGAAAAGGTTTTGAATAATTCAAAGCGAGCGCCAATTTTTTGATAGTGAATAACTAAATAAATCACAAATAATCCCATTACTTCAGATATAATAGAAGCGTAGGCTGCTCCATTTAAACCCATGGCCGCAAAACCAAAATGACCAAATATTAAACTATAATCAAAAAAGATATTAAATAGTGCTTCTGTAGCGGTTCCAATAATTAAAAATTTACTTTGATTGGTACCTACTAGAAGTGCATTGCGCATTTGATAAATAAATAAAAAGGGGATACCCCAAATTCTAATTTTTAAAAATTCAATCACAATTTCGGCTCTTCTTGCGTCGTGTAAAACACTATGAAAAATACTAGGGGCAATAAAATAAGTAAATAAGATGCCCACCACAGATAAGAATAAAGAGATAATGACACCTTGAGAAAACAAGACCCCAATTTCATCAATTCTATTTTCACCTGCTCTTCTTGAAATAAGGGCTTGTAAGCCATTATTTAAACCCTGGCCCATTACTCCAAAAATTAAGTAATAAACCCCAATAATGCCACCAATGGCCAATGCCTCTGCACTTAATGCCCCTAAGAATATATTATTAATGACGAAGTTCACTTGCGGCACCATAATCGCTAAAGCAATAGGCAAAGAAATAGATAGAATTTGCTTACTGCTAATAGTAACTTGTAGAGATGGGGTAGACGGACTGATGCTCATATTTTGCAAATCTACAATTAGTTTTAGCAAAGAACTGCCTCTTTTTTTATATCATTGCATAAGAATTAGCACTATGGCCAAGAAGAAAATAGGGTTTTATGGAAAATTAGAAAGCACCGCTAATAATAAGGCTGAGAACCTATATATTATTGTCAATAAATCCAGCATTGTTTTTGTTGTAAAGCATATTGTAAAAAATGAGTTTGTATCTGTTGAGCATTTTGAACAAACAGAAGAGGCGAGCAGCTGGAGTCCCTTATTAGCCTATTTGCAAAATAATTCTAGCCTACTTCAGAATTACTATAAAGATATTTTTCTTGTAATGAATGGTAACAGGTTAATACTTTCACAAACCGATACGAAAGACGATTTAATTGCAGCAGCACATGAATTAGAATTGGTGCATGGACATAAATTAGACGAAGAAATTTATACGAGTCCTATAGCAAATAAGCATTTTTTAATTTATGGAATAGCAGATGAATTAATTGCCATATTGAATAGGTATTTTCCTTCTGGTAAATGGCAGCATTATACTAGTTATTTCTTGGGTAATGTAATTGATAATGAAGTGCAAGTAAGAATTTTTGAAGACTGTTTTATTATATATATTGTAGATAAGGGCATTACCAAGCTATTGAATTATTATCCAATAGAAGGGGAAGACCAGAATATATATACGTTACTCAATAGCTGTATTAATGCAGGTATTAATACCAATGCTTTTTTACTTAAAGTTTGGGGTTATGAAGAAGGCAAGCATTCATTTATAACAAAGGCAGCGCCTTATTTTGCAGCCAAACAAATTATTCAGATTGAGCAAGTGCCGAATGCTTATTCATCTTATTTTATATTTTAATGAGAATTATTTCAGGCAAATTTGGAGGTAGAAAAATAAATCCTCCGGCAAATATGCCTCATACTAGGCCTACCACCGATGTGGCGAAGGAAGGACTATTTAATATTTTACAAAGCAGAATTAATTTAGACGGTGCCAAAACCTTGGACTTATTTGGGGGCACGGGTTGTATAAGTTATGAACTAGCTTCAAGAGGTGCCAGCGCATTAACCATCGTAGAGAAGGATAACCAAATGCTGGATTTTATTAAAAAAAATATTGAACTACTTAAAATTGAAAATGCACAAATCGTGCGCATGGATGTATTTCAATATATAAATACTTGTACAGAGCAGTTCGATTTTATTTTTGCAGGCCCTCCTTATGCCTTAACCACCATTGATGATTTGCCTAAAATTATTGTGGAGCGAAAGTTAATTTCACCAGAAGGGTATTTTATTTTAGAACATACACCTCGTAATAATTATGAAAACTTCGCAGGTTTTAGTTTTCAAAGAAATTATGGAGCTACCGTATTTAGTTTTTTCGAATAGTAAAAACGAAATCTATGTTAAAGTCGGATGCTAGAAAAGAACTCTTAGCCAAAAGAAAAAATTTAACGGCTAGCGATTGCCTTAAATGGGACGATTTACTACTTATACAATTTCAAAAACTGGACTGGTCGAATGTTTCTTGTGTTGCCAATTTTTATCCATTAGAAAATATGAACGAGCCCAATAGTTTGCTATTTGCTAGCTATTTAAAAACCATGGTGCCTGGTATTCAAATAGTGTATCCAGTGGTGGATGCGAATAAAACCACCATGCAGTTTTACAAAGAAACTGAAACGGTTCGCTTTAATGAATGGGGTATTGCGGAGCCATTCGCTATAGAAAAAGTTGACCCTCATTCAATAGATGCTGTTATTGTTCCTTTAATTGGTTTTGATAGACAAGGACACCGTATTGGATTTGGGAAAGGTTTTTATGATAAATACTTTGAAAACTACCCTCAACATAGGCCTAGAATAGGGGTTTCCTATTTTGAACCCCTTTCAAATATCCAAGATACCCATGAATTTGATGTACCTTTGACCCATTGTATTACGCCTTGGAATAGTTATGAATTTTAACAATGTTTTTTTAAAATCCTTTAGAGTTTTACTTTTACCATTTGCACTTATCTATGGTTGGATTGTTTTTGTAAGGAATTGGATGTATGCTAAGCAGTATCTCAAATCAACTTCATTTAATGTTCCCCTAATTTGCATTGGTAATTTATCTATGGGAGGGACGGGTAAATCGCCGATGGTAGAACATCTGCTTTCCATCCTATCCGAAGAATATAAAATAGCTACTTTAAGTAGAGGGTATAAAAGAAAAACAAAGGGTTACGCCTTAGCCAACGATGCTTCCACCGCATTAGAAATTGGAGATGAACCGATGCAGTTTCATTTAAAATTTCCAAATGTAGCCGTTTCAGTAGGGGAAAGACGCATTGAGGCAATGGCTCAGTTAATTCAAGATGTTCCTAAAGTGGAAGCCATTATATTGGACGATGCTTTTCAACACCTTGAAATTAAAGCAGGCTTTAATATTTTGCTAACTGAGTATGATAATTTATTCTGTGATGATTTTTTTATTCCCACCGGTGATTTAAGAGACGATAGAAAATCGGCAGATAGAGCAGATATTATTATTGTCACTAAATGCCCGGCTAATTTGTCAGTGGAGGAAAAAGAAGAAATAACTGAAAAGATAGATCCTGCTTTACACCAGAGTTTGTTTTTTACCACCATTGCTTATGGAACACCTTATCATATTTACAACCCTTCCGATCAATGGGTTTTAACTTTAAGGGACGAAGTATTACTGGTATGTGGCATAGCCAACCCCTTACCTTTAAAAAATTATTTACACGAAAACACCAATACGTATTATCAATTAAGTTATAACGATCATCATATTTTCTCTATTGAAGACTTACAAGAAATAAAAGAAAAATTAGATGATATTCAATCAAAAAGCAAACTAATATTAACAACAGAAAAAGATGCTGTAAGACTGGTAAAATATACAGAAGAGCTTCATGCCCTTCCATTATATGTATTACCTATAAAGCCAAAATTTTTATTTGAAGCGGAGAATATTTTTAATGAACTCGTTAAAAATTATGTTGCACAATTTTACAAAAAAATAAATGGGAACTAGAAAGAACGAAAAGAAAACAAAAAAGACAACGACTAAACATACGCATATCGTTACCTCTTATAAGGGGGTGCTAGATATTGCGAAATCGGGTATGGGGTTTGTGATGGTATCAGGTTTGGAAAACGATATATTGGTTTATCCAAACGATTTTAACACCGCGCTGAAAGGCGATGAAGTAAGTGTGAAGATCACAAAAATTAGACAATCTTCAGGAAAGAAAGAAGGTAAAATATTAGAAGTACTTAAAAGAAAACAAGTTTCTTTTGCCGGCACTATGCAAGTAAAAGAAAAGATTGCTTTTTTTATTCCAAGTACGGTAAC
>CALPSK010000131.1 GCA_943326215.1 Sediminibacterium ginsengisoli
ATAAAATGTTATTGAAAAAGTAAAATTTTCAGGCTATTTTAATGCTGTTCTTGGGTCTGTTGAACCTTATATAATTCAGCATAAAGGCCATTTTTAGCCAACAAACTATCGTGGGTGCCCATTTCAGCAATTTTACCGTCCTCTATATAAATAATGAGGTCGAATTGGAAGCTATAAAATATGCGGTGCGTAATAAAAAGGGCCGTTTTGTTTTGAATATAGCTTTTTAAATTAGACAAAATAATTTGTTCTGTATTCGCATCTACCGCACTTAAGCAGTCATCAAAAATATAAATATTGGGTTTCTTTAATAAAGCACGGGCAATGGCCACTCTTTGCTTTTGACCCCCACTTAAAGTGGTACCCCTTTCTCCTACCAGGGTTTCAAATTTATTCGGCAGGTTATTAATTTCATTTAATACATGCGCAGTTTGAGTGGCTTTTATTAGGTCCTCATGCGTAAAACTAGCATCTACCCCAAATCGAATATTATTTTCAATAGAATCACTGAATAAAAAAACATCTTGTTGCACATAGCCAATTTCTTTTCTTAACTGATGGGTATTAATACTGTTCACATCTACCCCATCTATTTTTATCGAACCAGAACTTGTTTCATACATTCTAGTAATAAGTTGGGCAATAGAAGTTTTTCCAGCGCCTGTTTTACCCAGAATTAAAACTTTTTGACCTGCTTTAATTTTTAAATCAAAGTTATTTAAGGCATGTAAACCAGAATGTGGATACATAAATCCTACATTATTAAATTCTATATTACCCTCAAAAGAAGGAACGAGCTTTGTATTTTTTGTAGAAATAACGGGAACAATAGATAAAAATTCATTTAATCTTTTTTGAGAGGCTGCTGCACGCTGAATCATACTAGCCGTCCAACCAATGGCACTTACAGGAAAAGTGAGCATATTAATATAAATCACAAACTCAATCACAGTGCCTACTTTTTGAGGGTCTTTCAATGCTTCAAGCCCTCCTAAATAAATAGTTAATAAAGTACTTAGTCCTATCATCAAAGCCATGGTGGGCGCGTAAAAGGCTTCCACTTTAGCAAGGCTTACTGCATTTTTTCGGTAAAGTTCACTATTGGCTTTAAAGAAACCGAGCATTGCTTTTTCTTGTACAAAAGATTTTATTACTCTAATACCAGAATAAGATTCTTGCGCGTTAGTCGTTAAATCGGAAAGTTGTCCCTGTATTTCTTCACTCTTTTTATTAATAATACTATTGACAAAATAAATAGTAATGGCAAGTATTGGAAGAGGTGCTAATACATATAAACTAAGGCGAACATCTTTACTAAACATATTGTACAAGCAAAATCCAATCAAAGACACCAAATTGATTAAATACATTATAGAGGGTCCTGTATACATTCTTACCCTACTTACATCTTCTGTAATACGGCTCATTAAGTCTCCTGTGCTATGGGTCTTATAAAATTCTGTATCCAATTTTTGATAATGCGTATAGACCTGATTTTTTTGATCAAATTCAATATGCCTACTCATTACAATAATGGTTTGACGCATAAAGAACATAAAAACGCTTCTAACAATTGCTAAAACAAGAATGGTAACACTACAAAAGGTAATTAACCAGGCAAAACTGAAATTATTGCTTGCGCTAAAATTACTAATCCAATTTACAATGATTTCATTGTGTAAAGATGGGGCCGGCTTACCCCCAGGAAGTTTAGCTTGAACCAAACCAACCACATATCCGGTAATTTGAGGGGCTAAAACGGCCAGGTAATTGGTTGCAATAACCAGTAGAATTCCAGTAAAAAACCGGAACCTATACTTCCAAAAAAACACATTTAAAGCCGACAATTCTTTCACCTAGTCCTTTTTTGTAAAGATACATGGTAGTCAATAAATTAGAGCAATTGTTTAAGGCCAATTATTGCAAGTATTTTTTGCATAATTGGGTTTCCCTTCCTACATTTGCCGCGGAGAGTTGGCAGAGCGGTCGAATGCGGCAGTCTTGAAAACTGTTGACTGTAACAGGTCCTGGGGTTCGAATCCCTAACTCTCCGCAGAATGAACAAAAAAAGGGGCTTTTAGCCCCTTTTTTCATGCCCAAAAGCGAACTGAGTGAGAAAATGATGAAGGAGCATAAAAATGAAGCTTGCTTCGATTTTGATGCGAACGAAGCATTTAAAATGGCGCAGCCATTTGCTTTTGGGCATTAAAAGAATGGCTATTCACATTTTTGTTCATTCTCACCCCACCCAAGGGCTGCCGGAGCAAAGCGACGGCATCCCTTGGGGATTTATTTATAAAATAAATTTAAATAAGGATAGCCGACCGAAGGGAGGTAATCCTTGGGTAGCAAAGCGACGGCAATCCTAATTTAAAAATTTAGAAAACTATCTATCCCTCTAATTAAAGTTGTTTCAATGCTTACATCTAAATTCACAAAAAAAACATTTAATGTCAAAAAATTCATTGGTCAGGTTAGTTGAAGAAGAAAAAATAATGAATAAAATTCATGTGATTAGAAATCATAAGGTAATGCTGGACTTTGATTTAGCTGAAATGTATGGTGTCGAAACAAATGACTAAATGAACAACTTAAACGAAATTTAAAACGTTTTCCAAAGGATTTTATGTTTACGCTTTCTGAGAAAGAGACTCAGCACTTGAGGTCGCAAAATGCGACTTCAAGTTGGGGAGGAAACAGGAGAAAACCAAATGCATTTACAGAACAAGGAGTAGCAATGTTATCGAGTATTTTGAATAGTGAAACTGCTATTGAAGTAAATATTAGTATTATTAGAGTTTTTACAAAATTAAGGTCATTCACATTGACTCAAAAAGACATTTTAATACAATTAGTGAAACTTGAAAAAGAAGTTAAAGGGAATAGTAGTGATATAGAAAATATATTTTTAGTGCTAAAAAAATTAATAGAAAAAGATGCCAATCCCATAAAAAGGAATAAAATTGGTTTTAAGAATTATGATATCTCTCAATAATATCAAATTACCACTAATATTATAAAAAACTTAAAAAGCGAACGGAACCCTATTGCACCCCTTCTCCACGAAAGGAAACGGTCTTATTTAAATTCCCGCTAAAAAATAAGGTAGCCGACTTTGAAAATATACCTACAGAAGACCCATTGAAACCTAAAACCACAGTGGCTGTTGCGCCAGGAAGAATTACTTGATCCTTGGTATATTTTGGTGTGGTACAACCACAACCCACCATTACATTGTCTAAACTAATATTGTAATTACTAATATTTTGAATGCTTACAGTAAATTCAGTGGTTTTGCCAAAAGCAATTTTACCCATATCATAATTGTCATTAGTGAACTTCAAAACCTTTGCAATGTCTACCTGAGCAGGTGTTGCATTGGTTTGCCCCTTAACACCTACCATACCTAAAAACATAACTAAAGTAATAAATATCTTTTTCATAATTATTCGTTTAAATTTGAATTAAATTATTTTGAACCGCAATTTTATATAACTCCATTGGGGAGTTAATACGCAATTTACGAAATATTACCTTCTTAATAGTAGAAACTGTATTCGGCTTTAAATCGTACTTTTTAGCTATCTCACTGGTTCTCATGCCTTCAATAAGGCAGTTAAAAACCTCTCTTTCTCTAGAAGCTAGCTTTATGCTTGATTTTGTAATAATTTTTCTGTCCATAATCTTCATTTAATATGTAATTAAAATCAATTTTATTTCGAATTATTTGTCTAAAATGAATACATAGCTATATCTATTCACTTTTTGTAATGTTTTGTTATTAATTGCTTTATCGCAAGCTTCAATTAATTCTCTTTCCCCTACATTTCTGATAATGACATTATTAGTAGATAATTTAGACAAGGTTAAATAAATACGTTTTGCTCTTCTTTCCGATAAGTTTTCATTGTATTCAGATGAACCATTGCAATCGGCCGCAGATACAATAATTATTTTCTTACCCTTCATGCGCTTCACCTTTTCAATAATTTTATAATAACTATTTAAATCTTCTTTCACTACATAGACTTGATCAAATGGATGATGTATTTCAATATAGTCCTTGGTTAAAGCCTTCAATGAATCAATAGTTAATTTAAATGTCTTAGACATAGCCAACTCTTCTGCTAATTGAATAGCCTTCTCTTTTGCTAAACGATCTTCCAATACCTTTTTAGGCAAGGGTAAATTAATTAGCGGCATAATTTTAATATAGTTGTCGTTGGATTTAGAATAGTCGTTTGAACTC
>CALPSK010000132.1 GCA_943326215.1 Sediminibacterium ginsengisoli
CAAAGGTAAACTTTATACTAGTAAAAAAAATCCCTCCCCGAAAGTTCGGGAAGGGATTGATAATTTATTAGAAAAGAGGCTGTGCCTAATCTTCAGATACAACAAACACAATGGCTTGTCTATGACGGTAAATTACATTACGACCATTCTGAACAGCTGGCTTCCATTTTGGACCTCTAGTAATTACACGTACAGCTTCATCCTTTGTACCATACCCAGGATCGTTCTCAGATTTTACATCACTGATAGAACCATCTCTAGCTACGACGAAAGAAATAACTACAGAGTATTTTCCAGCAGGTGCTCCATTTTCTACAGGTAAGTCTCTGTTTAAAGTTCTTTCCAAGTAGCGAACCCATCCTTGCTGACCTCCAGGGAATTCAGCCGGAATTTGTACTACTGTAAAGATTTTATCAGTCTCTTCTTCTGCAACTGCCACTACTGATTCAGTAGGTGCTACCAAACCATCATCTTTAATACCTTCTTGATTGACTGCACCAATTTTTACGTCTTCTAATTTTTCTACTTCTTTAATCTCATCTTCTTTTTTCACTTCCTCATCTTTCACGATTTTAGGAGGTGTAAACTTCGCCATTTCCACTTTTGGTGGTTCTTGCTTTGGCGGAGGTGGAGGAGGTGGAGGTGGCTTTTTTTCTTGTGTAACATCTGTTAAAGAAACATCTGTAACAATTATCTCAGTCTTTTCTTTCTTTGCAGAATTAGACCAGATAGCGCCAGCTGCTAATAGAACTGTTACAATAAACATACCAATTAAAGCCTTTTTAAGACGTTCATTGTATGTTTTTCTTAGCTCATAAGCACCATACTCTTTGAACCTTCCCTCAAAAATGAGGTCAAGTACATTGGCGGTTAATATTTTATTTATGTCCATTTTTAAATGCTTTTAATTGCTAGAAGATTTTGCGTTCGCGTCCGATTTTTGAACCAATTGTTCTTCAATGTCAAAAATATCTACTAGTGCATATTTTTTTACTACGTTGATTGACATTTCATCTAAAATATCAATTACGTTTTTGTAATTACATTTTGAACTTGGTTTGATAACGATCACTAAATCCTTTTCAGGATCACTTGGGTCTCTTGCTATACTTCTTACTTGAACTTTCTTTTTCATGATAATTTCACGAATAGAATTTTCACCATTATAAGAAGCTGAAAGAAAATTAGAAGCATCTGGCTTTAATTGACCTTCGTAATAATATATGTGATTATCATCTCCCATTAAGATGGTTAAAGCACCTGATTCCTTTGCTTTATTTTGCTCTTCAGGTTTTACTTTATCATCGGGCAAAATCAACTTCATTGCTGTAGGTTGACTCATGGTAGTGGTAAAAATGAAAAAGGTAATCAAAAGGAAACCTAAATCCACCATCGGTGTCAAATCGACACGCGTAGATAATTTTTTTCCTTTTTTGACCCCTGGTCCTTTCTTTTTATGTCCCCCACCCGAGGTATCTAATTCTGCCATAGTAAATAGCTTTTAATTAGTTTATAATTTAGTTTTCCTGTTTCTCTCCACTCATGGATTTATTGTACAATTCCGAACCTGCTGGTGCATTTTCAGGATTGGTTACCATTTGAAATTTCTGAATATTGTTTCTCTTAAATGCAGTAAGTACATTTTTAAATGCTGGATACTTAGCAACGTTATCTCCCTTTAACAAGAGATCCATTTTAGCACCCGCATAAGCTTCATTTACCACTTGCATCCAAACGATCAATTCATTATCTGTACTATCCTTACATGGAATGCCAGGAAGTTGGTCTCCTTTTCTATTTTCTTCAGAGATGGCTAAGAAAGATTTTAACCCGCTAAAAGAAGCACCTACAAAGCTTGCGTTCTTAAAAGCAGTTACGTCAATTCCTAAATTTCTTGTTGCATTTAAGGAATTAGCGATGGTTTCTCTTTTTTGCTTATCATCTATTGTAAGAAATACTTTGCCGTCTTTATCGATGGTAACGAGAACAAAATCCTTGTTAGGAGCAACTTTAGAAGATACCGAACTTGGTGTTTCTACTGCTATTGCTTCAGAAGGCTTGAACTTCGTTGTTAAGATAAAGAAAGACAATAAAAGGAAGGCCACATCGCACATGGCTGTCATGTCGATATTGGTACTCTTACGAGGTAATTTGGCTCTACCCATTGTATAGTCTTTTAAATTTTAAGGATTTGAGTCCTTAATTATTAATATTGTTTGTTACTACTTTAGTTATTACTACTTAGTTATTACTATTTGTAGTTAGCAGCGAAGCTTTGAGTTAAAGTAAATCCAGACTCATCGATACCATATGTAATACCGTCAATTCTTGTAGTAAAGACGTTGTACATAATAATAGCGACAGCTGAAGTACCAATACCTAACGCAGTATTATACAAGGCTTCAGAGATACCTTGAGATAATTCACGTGCAGCTTCTCCACCACCTTCTTCTCCTAACTTAGAGAAAGAACGAATCATACCTAATACCGTACCGAACAAACCTAATAAGGTTGCTACTGATGCGATAGTTGATAAGAATACTAAATTCTTTTCTAACATAGGTAATTCTAAAGCGGTTGCTTCTTCAATTTCCTTTTGAATGTTTAATACTTTTTGATCAGTATCTAATTCTGTATTAGATATCATCTCCTTGTACTTAGTCAAACCAGACTTCATTACATTACCTACAGAACCTTTTTGCTTATCGCATTCTGCAATGGCTTTGTCAACTTCTTTGTTGGCTAATTGGAATTGTACTTTACGGATGAACTCAGTAATATTACCATTACCAGCAGCTTTTCTAATAGTTAATAATCTTTCAATTACGAAAGTTAAAACGATTAATAAGCTACCAATCAAAATAGGCACAACGATACCACCTTCATACATTTTTGTAAATGTACCTTTTGGTCCTTTGTGTGCAGGCCAGAATCCACCATTAGGGTCTGGGTTTGTAAAGTTTGCTCCGTTACCCAACACAAAACGCCAAATAACATAACCTAATACGATACAAGCGATTGGTGCTAAAGTTGCAATCAAGTTTCCGCCTTCTTGCGGCTGTGCTGTTTTCTTAGAAGCAGCTGTTGCAGTTGATTTAATCTCAGCCATGATTCAATTGATTTTTGGTTTTAAATAAAAATTTATTAAAGAAATTATTCCTTTTAGCTATTTGTTAGATTCACTTAAATCTTTTCTCAATAGTTTCTAAGGACTTACAAAATAAGTAATTTATTGGTTGAAACAAACTTAGAGTGTTAATTTTTAAAAAAATTATTTAAACTAACTTCTGTTGGTAAAAAGCCACTATATTCACTACCCTATTTATAATATGAATTAAAATATAATATGAAAAAAAGCCTCCTCTTTTCAAGTCTATTAATCTTAGGGTTCTTGCCCCTTTTAGCACAGAAACCGGACACAACAAGCCTAAGTGTTGGTCCTAAAAGAGAAACGCCGTCTAAACCAGGCCCAAAGGCCTTTTCAGATATTATTACTAAGAAGGCCATTAGCCAGAAAGGGGTGTTTAGTGTTCATTTTCAAGACGATAAGTACTTTTTTGAGATTCCAGACAACCTTCTAGGCAGGGAGCTAATTGCTATTACCCGCTATATAAAAGTGGCAGCAGGTGCCTCTAAATATGGAGGTGAGGTGGCTAATGAGCAAACCCTTCAGTTTGAAAAGGGCCCAGGTAATAGAATTTTCATGCGTGTAGTTACTTTAATTAATAGAGCCGATTCTACCCAAACCATTGCCAAAGCGGTTAAAAACTCCAATTTAGACCCCATTGTGGCTTCTTTCGAAATAAAGGCATTCGGCAAGGACTCCAATAGCTCAGTGATTGAAGTGACCGACTTTTTCAAAGGCGATAACCAAGCCGTTAGCTTGAGTAGCTCAGCAAAGAGAACCTTTAACCTATCTGGCCTAGCTTCTGACAGGTCTTACATAGAAAGCATTAAAACCTACCCAACGAATATTGAAGTAAGAACTGTAAAAACATATTCTGCAAGTGCAGGAGGCGCTGGACCTTCAGTTGGACCTGGTGGACCTGGTATTCCAGCTGCACAAAATGCAGGGGCTATTACCTTAGAATTGAACACTTCAATATTATTACTTCCGAAAGTTCCCATGAATAGGCGCTTGTTTGATTCAAGAGTGGGTTTTTTTGCGGATAACTTTACTGTTTACTCAGATGATCAACAAAAAGTAGAAGAACAGACTTTTGCTGTTAG
>CALPSK010000133.1 GCA_943326215.1 Sediminibacterium ginsengisoli
AGGACAAAACTATTGTTGAAAATGAGTTTAGTACTTTAAAAACTATTTACGATCAAACTGCTACTGCATTAAATAATGTACACTTTGATACCCTCAGTATGGGCATGAGTGGTGACTATGCATTAGCCATTGAAAAGGGGAGTAACCTCGTAAGAATTGGAAGTTTGTTGTTTGGTGCTAGGAATTAAAATTATTAGTGTAAAAGAAAATCTAGGATAAGATATTTAGTTTTTACTTAAGTGTATAATTATAAAAAAAGCTGCCCCTAAATAGAGCAGCTTTTTTATTATAAGTATTTCAATATAACTATTTAAATCTACTTTGTTTTTCCGTAATCAAATACTAGTTGACAGAAAGCTTTCACACCTACGATAAATCCAGACTCGTCTAAATAAAAATCGGGAGTATGATGTGGGCCCGCTTTTTTAGGGTCAGTGCCTTTTGGCATACCTCCTAAGTTGAAAAAGAAGCTAGGCGCTTTGGCTGCAAAAAATGAAAAATCTTCAGCACCTGTTACCCAGGTAGATTCAGAAACATTCTCATCACCAGCTGCTTTTATTAGAGAAGGTAAAGTCTTTTTCACTAAGGCTGGATCATTATAAGTAACTAAAGTTTTTGTATCAATTGTTACATCAGCAGTAGCTCCAGAGCTTTCTGCAATAGTTTTAGCGGTATGTTTAATTCTCTGATGTACTTCTTCTTGCATCTTGCTATCTAAGGTTCGTATAGTTCCTGTCATCTCCGCTGTTTCAGGAATAATATTAGAACGAACACCACTATTAATGGTTCCTACTGTAATAACTAATGGAGCCTTCGTTAAGTCCATTTGACGACTAACAATATGTTGTAAGCCTTCAATAATTTGAGCACTAGCAGCAATAGGATCTACACCACCCCAAGGTTGTGAACCATGACTTCCTTTACCATTGACTTTAATAGTAAACCAATCAGAGGAGGCCATAAAGGCGCCTGATTTATATTTAAGAGTGCCTACTGGCGTTTGAGAAGAAATATGAATACCAAATACTGCTTCTACTTTTGGATTGTCTAAAGCACCTTCTTTAATCATTAATGGGGCACCGCCTTCTTCCGTACCTGGAGGACCTTCTTCAGCAGGTTGAAATAAAAATACAATGGTACCAGGTACATCTTTTTGCATGGCACTTAACATTTTAGCAGTAGCCATTAACATAGCTGTATGTGAATCATGACCACAAGCATGCATTACACTTACTTTTTGGCCATTGAATTCAGTAGTTACTTTAGAAGCAAAGGGTAGGGCAACTCTTTCATACACAGGTAAGGCATCGATGTCTGCTCTTAAAGCAATGACTGCACCAGGTTTGCCTCCTTTTAAAACTGCTACCACACCCGTTTTAGCAACAGGGTATCTTACTTCAAGATTTGGTAAGGTTTTTAAAAAATCGGCAATGTATTTTCCTGTGTTCACTTCTCTATTAGATAGTTCAGGGAACTCATGAAAATGTCTTCTCCAAGAAATAAGTTCTGGTTCTACTTCTTTTAATAAGGAAGCATAATTTTTAGGTAAGTCTTGAGCTATACTTGAAATAGTAACAAGTAGCAATAAAGAAAGGAAAATTTTACGCATTTTATTTTGTTTTATCTTTTATTTCGAATCTTGAATTATTAATTCTCTTTAATTATTCTTTTAATATTTTATAGTTTTATTCTACTATGTAATTTTAGTTTAACGCTATCTTATATTTACTAAGCTTGATATTCTCCATAAATACCTCTTAATACATCTGCTATTTCTCCCAAAGTACAATAGTTTTCAATAGCTTCTATTACAGAAGGCATAATATTTTCAGTACCCGATGCGGCTTCTTTAATCGCTGCTAAACAAGCCGTCACTTTTATAGTATCTCTTCTGCTTTTTAAGGCTTTTAGTTTTTCAACTTGTTGAATTCTAATTGATTCGTCAATTTGAAATACAGGAATATTGCTAGTAGATGTAGATTCAAATTGATTCACCCCTACAATTATTTTTTCTTTAGATTCAATAGCCTTTTGATAAGCATAGGCACTTTCTGCAATTTTATTTTGCATAAATCCATTTTCAATGGAACTCACTGCACCTCCCATTTCATCTATTTGTTTAATGAGTGCTAAAGCTTTTTCTTCTAGTTCATTGGTAAGGCTTTCAACAAAATAAGAACCAGCTAAAGGATCTGCGGTATCTATAATACCCGATTCATTGGCCACAATTTGTTGTGTTCTTAAAGCAATACTAGCTGCTTCTTGTGTAGGTAATCCTAAGGCTTCGTCAAAACCGTTGGTATGCAAGCTTTGTGTGCCACCTAGTACAGCCGCAATAGTTTGAATGGTAACTCTACTAATATTATTTAATGGTTGTTGAGCTGTTAAAGTGGCACCGCCTGTTTGTGTATGAAAGCGAAGCATTAAAGCTTTTTCGTCAGTGGCGCCTAATTCTTTCATAATGGTGGCCCACATTTTTCTAGCAGCTCTGAACTTGGCTACTTCTTCAAATAAATTATTATGGGCATTAAAAAAGAAAGATAATCTCTTGCCAAATACATTAATATCTAAACCTTTTTCAATAGCCGCTTTTACATAGGCCTTACCATTGCTTAAAGTAAAGGCTACTTCTTGTACCGCTGTGCTGCCCGCTTCTCTAATATGATAACCTGAAATACTAATGCTATTCCACTTTGGTAAATGCTGACCACAGTATTCAAAAATATCGGTGATAATACGCATAGAATGTTTAGGAGGGTAGATATAAGTGCCTCTTGCTGCGTATTCTTTTAAAATATCATTCTGTATAGTGCCTGCTAATTGTTTTAAATCGGTACCTCTTTTTTTAGCAAGCGCAATATAAAGTGCTAATAAAATAAATCCAGTGGAGTTAATGGTCATAGAAGTACTAATCTTATCTAAGGGAATATCCTTAAATAAAATTTCCATATCCTCAATGGAACAAATAGATACACCCACTTTACCTACTTCACCATCAGCTAAAGAATGGTCGGCGTCATATCCAATTTGAGTGGGTAAGTCAAAGGCCACACTTAAACCCATTACACCTTGTGACAAAAGAAAATGATATCGTTTATTACTTTCTTCTGCTGTTGAAAATCCAGCATATTGACGCATTGTCCATAGCTTCCCTCTATACATATCGGATTGAACGCCTCTTGTATAAGGAAACTCACCGGGTAATAAAGTTTCATTTAAATGAGTGGGTAAATAGTTGTAGGTATATACATTCTTTATTTCAATGCCACTATCTGTCTTTTTTTCAGCTTCTTGCATGGTTAAATTTACGAAAAATTCAAAATACAGAGGCTTCAATTATTTCTATTTTCGAAATCACTGTTTACTTGTAAATGCGCCTAATATTGTACTTTTGTACTATAAACGTTCATATATGTCAACAGATACTAATATAGCCTTAGAAAGCCCTGTAACTTTTACAGCAGGTGCCATTACTGAAATTAACCGTTTAATGGCCGAGCCAGACTTTGATCAACAACAAAGGCTAAGAGTGGGCGTAAAAGGGGGTGGATGTAGCGGAATGACCTATGTTCTAGGTTTTGATGTTCCTAAGGCTGAAGATGAAATCTTTTCTATTGAGGGTATACCATGTTGCATGGAAAAATCACATCAGATTTATGTTTATGGTATGGAAATAGATTGGCAAGGTGGTCTGAATAGCCGTGGGTTTACTTTTAAAAATCCGAATGCGTCGAGTACTTGTGGATGCGGTACTTCATTTGCGGTTTAAAATTATTTGAAAAAATACATCATTCTCGCTCTCTATCGCGAAGCTCAAAGTTCGCTCGAATGAGTATTGTTTTCAATCTAATTTTAAACAAATTTCAGTCAGCAGTAAATACATCATTCTCGCTCTCTGATCGCTTTGCTCACAAAGTTCGCTCGAATGAGTATTGTTTTCAATCTAATTTTAAACAAATTTCAGTCAGCAATAATATTGTAGTATAAAAAAGCCCCGATAATTCGGGGCTTTTTATTTATAAGGAAGTCTTATTATTTCTTTTTTTCTTCACGTCCTAATGGGCGACTTTTTGCAAAGTCAACCAATACTGGAGCTGCTACAAAGATAGAAGAGTAGGTACCTGTGATAACTCCAATTAACATTGCGAATGAAAAACCTCTTGTTACTTCTCCACCAAAGATGAATAAGATTAAGATAGTTAAGAATACA
>CALPSK010000134.1 GCA_943326215.1 Sediminibacterium ginsengisoli
CTTCTTAGAAAGTTGGGGAGATGCTGAACCAGTATCTGGTCATATCTCTTTTATTCAACCTACTATCTCTCCTTTATTTAAAACACGTGCCTTCGAAGACTCTTTATTAAAATGGTCTGGAGACTCAACTGATTATACCACTTATTTAAAAAACTATTGGTCTGCTAAATTAGGTGGAGAGACTGCTTGGAATAAAACATTACAAGCAGGGGTATTAATTCCTGCCGATGTAAATAATATTGGTGCAAGTATTAATAGTAGCGCGGTAGCCACTGCGGTGGCTGCAGTAACTGCGGTGAAACCTTCAACTAAAATTGAATTAGCCTTATATCAAAAAGTAGGAATTGGTGCTGGACAAGGAGCTTCTAACCCATGGTTACAAGAATTACCTGATCCAGTTACACGTGCTACTTGGGATAACTATATTATAGTATCTCCTTCGATGGCAAGAACTTTATTGAACATTGATTTAAACAATGCAGGTCAGGCCGATGCTTATGAAGTAAAACCTCCTAAGCAAGTAGTTAAATTAACAGTAGACGGAAAATCGATTGAACTTCCTGTATTAATTATTCCAGGTACGCATCCACAAACAGTAGGTATTGCAGTGGGATATGGTCGTGCAGAAGCAATGGGTAAATCGGTTATTGGTACAGGTAAAAACGCCTATCCTTTAGCAAGCATTGAAAATGGATTGGTACAATTTGCTTCTAGCAATGTTACATTAACTGCAACAGGTGAAACTTATCCTGTGGCATTAACACAAACACATTTCCGTTACGATACAGCACAAGGAAATCGTACCGAAGTAATGAAAGAAATTACTTTAGCTGAATACAAAAAACATCCAACAGAAATTTTAGAAGAGCGTGAAGCTGAATTGAAACCTTATGGTGGATTAGAAAACTATGAAGCACAAGGAACTATTTATCCAGTGTACGCTCGTCCAGGTATTAAGTGGGGCATGAGTGTAGATTTAAATAGTTGTAATGGTTGTGGTGCTTGCGTGGTAGCATGTAATGCAGAGAACAACGTTGCAGTAGTGGGTAAACCAGAAGTTTTACGTGGCCATGAAATGCATTGGTTACGTATTGATAAATATTTTAGTGGTGATATGGATAACCCTAAAGTGGTTTTCCAACCTTTAATGTGTCAACATTGCGACAACGCTCCTTGTGAGAACGTTTGTCCAGTGGCTGCAACCAACCATAGCTCTGAAGGTTTAAACCAAATGACGTATAACCGTTGTATTGGTACTCGTTATTGCGCCAACAACTGTCCTTTCAAAGTGCGTCGCTTTAACTGGGCCGATTATTCTGGAGCAGATAGCTTCCCAGACAATCAAAGAGATGTATTGAACGATGTAGTATTAGATATGAACGACGACTTAACAAGAATGGTATTAAACCCAGATGTTACAGTGCGTTCTCGTGGTGTGATTGAAAAATGTTCTTTCTGCGTTCAACGTTTACAAGCTGCTAAATTAGATGCGAAAAAAGAATCTCGTCCAATGGTAGACTCAGATGTGAAAGTGGCTTGCCAACAATCATGTCCTACTAATGCGATCAACTTTGGTAATGCGAATGATAAACATAGCGCAATTACTAAAGTACGCGTTGAGAATCCGAATCGTCAGTTTTATGTATTAGAGCAATTACACGTTTTACCGAATGTGACTTATTTAGCCAAAGTAAGAAACGCTGAGGAAGAAGAACATGCTGAAGCAGCTCATGATACTAAAGCAGCACATGATACTAAAGCAGATCACAAAAAAGAAGCGGCTCATTAATAATAAGTATAGATTAAAAAATTAGAAAATTTAAAGATGCATATTAAATACGAATCACAGTTGCGCGAACCATTGGTATATGGTGAGAAAAACTTTCACCAAGTTACCGAGGATATCTTGCGCCCTATTGAAGTGAAGCCATCTCGTTTATGGTACATTGGTTTTTTCATTGCTGTTGCTCTATTATTATTTGGAGTATTCAGTTTATATCGTGAGGTAACTTATGGTATTGGCCAGTGGAACTTAAATAAAACAATTGGTTGGGGTTGGGATATTACCAACTTCGTATGGTGGGTAGGTATTGGTCACGCGGGTACTTTAATTTCAGCTGTATTATTATTATTCCGTCAAGGTTGGAGAACAGGGGTGAACCGTGCTGCAGAGGCGATGACTATTTTTGCCGTTATGTGCGCAGGTCAATTCCCTATCTTCCACATGGGTCGTGTTTGGTTAGCCTTCTTTATTATGCCTTATCCTAACTCACGTGGTCCATTATGGGTGAACTTTAACTCACCTTTATTATGGGACGTGTTTGCGATCTCTACTTATTTCACTGTTTCATTATTATTCTGGTACTCTGGTTTATTACCCGATCTAGCTACTGTGCGTGATCGTGCGTTTACTAAACTAAGACAAAAATTATATGGTATTGCTTCTTTTGGATGGACAGGTTCTACTAAACATTGGCAACGTCATGAGAGTTTATCTTTAGTGTTGGCTGGTTTAAGTACGCCTTTAGTATTGTCAGTACACACTATTGTATCTTTTGACTTCGCCACTTCAGTTATTCCTGGTTGGCATACTACTATCTTCCCTCCTTACTTCGTAGCGGGTGCGATTTTCTCTGGCTTTGCGATGGTACAATCTTTATTAATTGTAGTGCGTAAAGTATTCGGATTAACCGACTATATCACCATTGGACACATTGACTTAATGAATAAAGTAATTGTACTTACAGGATCTATTGTAGGTATTGCTTACTTAACAGAATTATTTATGGGTTGGTACTCTCAAAATAAATATGAAGGATATACTTTCTGGTATTCTCGTGCTTATTTATTTAGCCCTTATGGCTGGAGCTATTGGGGTATGATGGCTTGTAACGTTTTATCTCCTCAAATTTTCTGGTCAAGAAAAATGAGAAGAAATGTTTTCGTTACTTTTTTCATGAGCATCATCGTAAACATTGGTATGTGGTTTGAGCGTTTCGTAATTATTGTAACTTCTTTATACCGTGACTATTTACCATCTAGCTGGTCTGTTTACTATAGCCCTTCTATTTGGGAAGTAGGTTTCTATTTAGGAACCTTCGGTTTATTCTTTACTTGCTTCTTCTTGTTCGCTAAATATTTCCCTGTTATTGCGGTAGCAGAAATTAAATATGTATTGAAAAGAAGTGGAGAATCTTTCAAACCTGAATTTGAAAAATTGGAAGCAGAACCCTTGGATAAATTTGTTCACGATAATGCGCATGCACATTAATTATAATATCGATTAAGAAAAAAATTATGGCACAAAATAAATTTGTAGTTGGCTGTTTTGATGAAGAAAAAGTTTTATTTCCTGCGGTTAAGCAAGTGCGTACTGCTGGTTATAAAATCAAGGACGTATACACACCCTTCGCTGTGCATGGTTTAGACCACGCATTAGGTATGCGCGAAACAAGCTTACACACTGCTGGTTTTATTTATGGTATTACAGGTACAGCTACTGCGGTAAGTACCATTAGTTGGATTTTCACGAAGGACTGGCCTTTAAACATTGGAGGTAAACCCCACTTTGCATTGCCAGCCTGGGTACCTATTATATTTGAGTTAACAGTTTTATTCGCAGCCGTAGGAATGGTAATGACTTTTTGTTGGTTATGTCAATTAGCGCCAGGTGTGAAGAAGCATCATTTTCATAAGCGTGCTACCGACGATTTATTTGTAATGGTCATTGAGTGTACTGAAAAAACAAATACCGATGATTTAGTAGCCTTCTTAAAAACAAACGGTGCGATTGAAACAGATGTTCAAGTAGCAGAAGACGGATGGTGGTTTGGTACTTATGATAAAGAGGACGATTTATATAACACTAAACAAGTGGCCCTTTAAGCACTATAAATAATTAGATAAAGAATAATCTAACCAGAACGATGAATAAAAATAACATTAATAAGAATCTGCTTTTAACTATTGCTATCGCAGCGATTACATTGGTAAGCTGTGAAGAAGTGAAGCGTACGCCTGGCACTATCTATATGCCTGATATGGCTTATAGCCGTGCTTATGAATCCTATGCAGATCATAGCAACTTAGCAGCAAAAGGCATTCATTATGATAACCTTCCTGTAGCAGGTACTATTGCACGTGGCAAGGAAATGCCTTTCCCTTATGCAAAAGATAAAGCAGGCGATACAACGAATTACAATGCTTCTAA
>CALPSK010000135.1 GCA_943326215.1 Sediminibacterium ginsengisoli
ACAAACCCTTGCCACTATTATACAAGCAAAAATTCTATTGTAAATGGTTTTTATTGCCCATATTTGAAGCAGTAGATCAACTTCCTCTAGAACCGCCTGTTTTAATAGGCTTCTTAGTAGTACCTGTAGACTTAGTGTTCGCCTTAGCTATAAATTGTGAACTACCACCTTGAAAGGTAGTTTTAGTTCCAGTGGCAGCTTTTTTATCAGCTACTTTCTTGTTAATATGAAATCCCATAATTGATTAATTATAGTATAAAAGTAATTAATTTTTTCTAAATAGTCCCTAATTTATAAACAGCTATTTCAGCGCAATTTTAGTTCTATTTAAGACTCCGTTTTTACATAATGAATGTTACGCTCTTCCAAGTAGTTAATCATATACTGAAAACATTTTTCATGCTTACCTACAAGCTCTGGAGGGAAAACACCCTTTTCTGTAAATAAATTTTCCATGAGCATATTCAATGCTGCGGTACAAGTATAACCAGTGGTTCTACTCATACTACTTGTTTCAGTTACGGCATCGTACTCGTCATATAATTCATAATGAATGGTTTTGCCTTCGCCTTTAATTTCTATAGTCATTAAAGTAAATTCAGCTTCAGTAGCACCTAATTTCCACTGATCAAATAATAAAGCTGAAGTAAAAGCTAATGGAGAAATAGATTGCCCTTTATATTGAATGGCTTCGGTATTTAAAAATCCTGCTTTAATTAAACTCTTCATTAGATCGATATGACCTGGGTACCTTAAAGTTTTTTCTTTCATATTAGGTATATGCCCCATGGTAAATAAAATACTTCTAAGACCGTCGGTATTAAAGGATTCTAGCGTACCTACTTTATTAAAATCAATAAACTCGGCGTCACTCAATGCTGGCTTGGTAACAATACAGCTATTTTCAACATAACGTGCAGGTCTTGTATATTCTTCTAAAACATCAATAGGAGAGAAGGGAGCCTTGTATTCAAAAGGTTGTGTTCTTTTTTTAGGAAGACCACCCACCATACATTCAAAGCTATCAATTTTCATTTTTGCATTATGGTAACCCAATATTAAATTACTCATACCTGGTGCAACGCCACAGTCAACAATGGCAGTCACATTATTTTTCTTAGCTAATTCAGTTAGTTGCAAAGCATCTTCTGGGAAAAAAGAAATATCTACTACATTTTTTTTAGCGTTGATAACAGCTTCTAAAGTTTTATAACCCATAAAACCTGGAACGGCTGTAATTACATAATCGAATTTTGCAAGCAGGGTTGCATAACTTCCATAATCACTTAAGTCGGCTTGAACAGTAGTAATACTTTTACTTTTATTGGAAAGTATTTGAAGCGATTCTTTACTTAAGTCAAAAGAACTGACTTGATATTTTTTGGAAAGGTCAATAGCCATCGCTCTTCCCACCATTCCAGCTCCTAAAATTGCTATTTGCATATAAACTTAATTTGAGCTGCAAGGTAATCTAAAGCCACGGGATCACCACCAAGGATTAGTATAAATGGGCTTTTCATCCAAAAATATTATTTTTAAATTACTGTAAATCAGAGACTTATTCCAAGTAGGGGCCTTGGCCTAGGCTGTCATGTAAAAAGGGGGGAATCTGTATTTTTAACTCGTTTTTTTCATAGCTTCAGTACTCACTACCATAATTTAAAAATAAAATTTTTACAATGTCTATTTTGTCAAATTACTCAGATGGCTTTTTTGATGTCAGTGCTGCACATGGTTTTTTACCTACCAAGGCACCCATGGTGAAATTACCTGCAACCTACAGCGATTTACAAAATGTTTTAGATGCTATGCCCGTAGTGTTGAATGAAAAAGAATTTGGCTTATTACATACACCCAATGCAATTGTTGCACCTGTATTAGCTATAGAGAATCATGTAGAAGCTATTGAAAAAGAAACTGACATTTTTGTTTTACAAGCCTTATTTAGATCCTATAGTTTTTTAGCTTCTGCTTATTTATTAGAGCCTTCTTATCAGCAATTTAAAATAGATGGTAAATATGGTAAAGCAAGAAATGTTTTACCTAAAAATATTGCTATGCCTTTTTGCAAGGTGGCAGACAAGCTAGATGTATTTGCTTGGCTTGATTATCATTATGCCTATTCATTGGGTAACTATAGAAAGCTGGATGCCAGCGGGGATTTAAACTGGGAAAACATTACCATGTGTAATAAATTTTCTGGTCAACCCGATGAAGTGGGCTTTATTATGTTGCATGTAGATATTAATCGTTACTCAGCCGATTTAGTAGGGTCGGTGATGCAAACTTTGCAAGCCTTAAGTAATGGTGAAAAAAACGTGGCCCCTTTTTTAGAAAAGAATTGGGAAACGATGAAGCAAATGAATATAAGAAGAAAAGAAATGTGGAAGGCTTCCAGATGGCAGCGTTACAACGACTTTAGAATTTTTATAATGGGTGTAAAAGGCAATACCGATTTATTTGGAGATGGGGTTACCTATGAAGGTGTATGGGACGAGCCCAAAGCCTTTAGAGGACAGACTGGTGCGCAAGATGATATTATTCCTATGCAAGATATTTTTTCAGGTGTAATTTTTTATTACCCAGAAAATGAACTTACTAAATACTTATTAGACTTACGTTTATATCGTCCAAAATGTGTGCAACATTTCTTCAGTGATTTGCAAAGCTCCATGAAGGGGGTGCATCCTAAAGGTTTAATGGGAAAACTTTTAGATAATAAAGATGCAAAAAGTTTATGTTTTTTATTGGGCATTTTAGAAGAGATATACCATTTTAGAAATGGCCATTGGCAGTTCGTTCAAAAGTATATCATGGCTAATACGAAATATGCAATTGCTACAGGCGGCACGCCTATCACTTCTTGGATACCTAATCAAATTTTATCGGTTATTCATCAGATGGAAGATGTGGCAGCAGCAATAGCATCTATAGGAGCACCAAGCGATACATTGGCCCTAAGTATCTATGAAAAAAATATTTCCTTATTACCCACCAAGCGTGGGCTTATAGACGGACAACTTGCCTTAATTCATAAGAACGATTTTTCTGCAGAAGCTGTATTTGCTTTAAACCAAAAATTTGGCTATGATGATACAGAATAGATTAAAGCTTATTAATCATATGCCCTAGAATATCTTTAAAAGAAAAGCCTTCTGTTAATTTTTCTTTATTCAACTTTTTATTTTCTACTAAGGCCCATAAAATAAATTCTTTCATAAAGTAGGCGTCTTCCTTACTAGTATCAGGTGCGTATTTTTTCAGAAGCGCATCTAATGGCTTCACATCATCTAATACTTTTTTGTATTGTTTCTCATCAAAGTCTTCGTATAATTCAAAACCACCTTCTGCAATAAACCAATCTAGTAAGTCTGAATAGGCATTTCTTTCGTTTTGTTTTTCTAGTTTACTAATTTTTGGAAATTGAAATTTAAATAAAGTGCTAATGGCTTTTTCTATTAAAAGATTAGCAATCACTTCAGCACCCTCTTGCTCTCCTTCGTATACTAGCTCTACTTTTCCGGTAATGGCGGGTATAATGCCCATAAAATCGGATAAGCGCACTGCTGTTTTCGTTAACCCATTTTTTAAGGCTCTTCTTTCCGCAGCACTTATTAAATTTTCCATGGCAGAAATAGTCATTCTCGCACTCACACCACTTTTAGAATCAATGTATTCACTAGCTCTTGCTTCAAAACTAATTTGCTCTATAATGTCTTTAGCTAAGTTAGGAACATACACTAGCTCCGATTGCACTGCATTTATTTTAGCTTCTTGTTCTGTAATTTTTTTAGCCACCGCAATATTTTTAGGGTAATGCGTTAAAATTTGTGAGCCTATTCTGTCTTTCAAAGGCGTTACAATACTGCCTCTATTGGTATAGTCCTCAGGGTTAGCTGTGAAAATAAATTGAATGTCTAAATTCATTCTTAGTTTAAAACCTCTAATTTGTATATCGCCCTCTTGAAGTATATTAAATAAGGCTACTTGAATTCTAGCTTGTAAATCGGGAAGCTCATTAATGACAAATATGCTTCTATTGGCTCTTGGGATCATACCAAAATGTATCACACGCTCATCGGCATAAGATAGTTTTAAATTGGCTGCCTTAATGGGGTCAACGTCTCCAATAATATCTGCAAGGGTAACATCTGGGGTAGCTAGTTGGTCAAAGAACCTTTCGTTGCGGTGCAGCCATTCAATAGGA
>CALPSK010000136.1 GCA_943326215.1 Sediminibacterium ginsengisoli
TAATGTTCTCTATAATTTCTAAGGTATTGCCATCTGGTAAAATAATATCTAGCACCAAATGTGTATAGGTATCGTTTTTAAGTGCCTGCATTAATTCATTACAAGTAGCTACTTCGTCTACCACTTGTACATTAAAATGCTTCATTAAGGAGCTTAAACCCATTCTCACAATGCTGTGGTCGTCTGCTATAATTACTTTGGTATCCATGGGGCTAATTTATGAACTTAAAAATGCTATTTAATAGAATTTGATTAAAATTAAGAAACTTATAGCTTGATTATGCTTAATTCTAGGTATAATAGAATTAATTCTATTAACTTTTCTTACTTTATATAATTAGCCAAAACAATATTTCTAAGCGTTAGAGAGCTCAATTTTTTACCCATTAATATACCCTTATTATCTATTAAATAAAATATGGGATTGGTAAAAGCGTCATAACTTTTTCTAATTTCTACATTGGCGCCTAAATTCACATGCATATAGTTATTTGAAAGTTTATAAGTATTTATAAATTCCTTCCATATTGAGGCGGGCAAATTTGGTTCATTACAAACAGCATACCTACCTATTTTGATATTATACTTTGCATATAAAAGATTTAATGTACTGTCCATAATAGGAAGCTCCACTTTACAATGCTCACAAGTGGGATCATAAAATATGATAACAGTAAAACTAAATTGTTTCGCAAACTCCTGTAAATTCTGTGGCTTATTGCTCGTGTCTTTTAAAATCATATTCACACAGGTATCCTTCAGACTAAGTATACTTATATTGGCTATTTCTTCTTTATAGGTCGTTTTTTGCTTGGCATCTAAAACCTTGCATTTATCATTTAATAAATAGGACTGCATAAATTTCTTATACGCTTCTGTATTATTAACAATTTCTCTATTCTTTAATAACTTAGTTAAATAATCAACTACATACTTGGCCATAAACATTTTGCAATCCACTGCTTTCATAACAGTGTCAACTCCTTTAGAAATGGAATCGGCCTGTAAGGGATAATAAGAAAAGTATTCTGTAAGTACTGCGCGTAAATTGGGTGTAAATAAGAGTTTCGGCGATTTAAAATCGAATTGTCTTATAAACTCGTCTCTAGCTGCGAAGTTCTTTCTACTGGGTACCGACTCATCTAATAGGTTCAATGCATTAAAATGCAAGTAAAGAGCATCCGTCTTTTTCATTTGCTCCATGGCATTGGTTCTGAAATAAACTAGCTGATTAGTTTTTAGCTTGAAAAATGCTGCTTTTTGAGCCAAATTAAATTTCTTGCCCTGCGCTAATTCTTTAGCAAAAAGCGTATCGTAATTAGATAATTTTTTCTCTAATTGCTGATACTCTATAAAAACTTTATTTTTTGAATTATTAAAGCTTATAAAATCTAAATAATTAGCCCCAGAAATTTCCACCTTTAAACTGTCTTTATTTTCTAAGGCAAAGAAAATTTTAGTTTTTGATTTAGGAAAATAAAAAAAGTAAATACCTCCTAGTATTGGCTTTTTGGCACTAAGTGTAAAACTACCTTTCGATAAATTAATGGTATCCTTGGGAATAAAGTTTTTCTCATCAAATACCGTACCTCTAAAATAAACAACTGTATCTAATGTATTAACAGCTTTAATTTTAATTTGATATTGCGCATTCGCAAGTTTTGAAAATGCCAATAGAATTAAAAGTAATTGGTAGGATTTTCTCATTGCTAAATTTTAATCTTTCATTAGATTATTTACAATATAAAGCAATAAAATTATCTATATCTGGATAATTTTTCTTTTTAGCAGCTTGTAATGGGCCACAAGCTTCCGCATTTTTTCCCATAGACACCAGTGACATGGCTTTAAAAAATTCTGACTTCCCTGTATTATTATTTGAAAAAGAAGCAGCTTTATCAAAATAAGTAATACTTTTTTCAAAATTCTTATTGGTGTAATAACAAATAGCTGCATTTTCATAATGCGTATAATTATTTGGCTCCGCATTACTTGCCTTTATATACATATTCGCTGCTTGTGTATATTTTCCTTTTGCAAATAGCTTTCCCCCCTCTGTAGAATATTGATTCGTGAAAACGGCTTGCCCACTACCTTGACCTCCCACAATTCCTCTAGATAATAAGTTTTTAGCATTCAAAAGTGGTACTGTATCCTTTGGAAAATGAACATAGGCTGAATCTAAAATATTTAACATGTTCTTATCGGCACCCCCTTTCACTTCATACATAGCCATTAAGTATTGATTAACGGCTTCACCCCCATCTCTATACTTCTTATATACATTATATACTTTATTAATTTCTACAGTATCCTTCTTTTTAGCAGCCGCGAATAAGGCATTTTTATAATAAGAAGTTGCCCTTGGCCAATTATAAAAGGCTCTATAAGCATAATATGCTGTGCTATCGTAGTTTTGCTTAGCTGCATAAATAGCAGTTCGAATAAAATCGTTATAATGTAAGGCAGGGTTTACATTTTCACTTTCATTTAAAAGTCGCATAGACTCGTCGTACATTTTATCTCTAAAATAATACCTAGCCACCAAGGCCTTAATAGGTAAAGTGGAAGTAGATAAATTAGGGAACATAGGAAAAGCAGACTTCACTTCGTCTAATGCCATTTTAGGATCGGCATCAATTTCCCCCATCACATACTTTTGCACTTTCAAAGACTCATAGACTTGGTTATTGATGAAGATGGAAGGAAGCAAAGTAGCAATAGTTAATAATACAAAAGAATACTTTGAAAGACTTTGACTAAACAATTTAAACTTAGGAATGGCAACAAATTCTTCATTCATTAGAAAAGCAGGGGCCATTACTAATGTAAAAGAAAAAGCCAGCATGGTTTGCATAATTGTTCTCTCTGTAGGGAAATTAAAAAAGGCATCAATAAAATAACAGGCTAATACCATTAAGGATATAGTGGCTATAAAATGATACTGCTTTGCATTTTTGTTTTGCCAAAGCCTAAGTGTAACAATTCCAAGTATTATAAAAAACAAGAAATAACAAACCATGCCTATCACACCTAAGTCTGCGCCATTTTCAAAAAAATCGTTGTGTGAATGATAAGGCACATATAAATCATTGGTTCTTTCTTTTTCATAAGGAATAGATGCCAATTTCCAGTTTCCGTAACCAGCACCTAATATGGGATGCTTCTGAAAATAATCTAAGGCTGCCCACCATAAATGAATTCTAGAACCTTCTTCACTAGCAATAGTAATATCACCAATTCTTTTGGTAACTGAACCATAACCACCTTGCGATTCCTGCATCTTAATGGCATTACTCAAAACGGTATTTGCCGATAAAAAAGCGAGTGCAACTGGAATAATAAAAAGTAATAATTGAAAGCCAAGCTTCTTTTTATTTTTATATAAGAAAATAACACTGGTTATACAAAAAAGTAAAACAATTATTAAAAGGGCTACATAGGTTGAACGTGTATTCATAATAAATACAGCAAATACGCCTAAAAATAAACTAACAAAGCCTAAAATTTTTTGAAAGAACTTACCTGTTACAATTAAGTATAAGGCAAAGGGTACTTTAATAAGTAAGCTAGCTGCCATTACGTTTTTATTACCATTATTGCCTGTAAGACTAACAATATTTTGATCCAAGGCCATGGTATCCATATTATTCACAAAGCCCTTAATAACATACAAGGCGTCATAAATTAATATTAAACTAAGAATGACACATAAATAATTATAAAAAGAACTAAGGTCTTTTTTATAAAGTAAAACTGAAATGTTCACAAATAATAAAAATGTACTAGCTAACCTTGCCAAACAAACCATGGCCTCAATCGCATTTATAGCATAACTAATAGAAATAATAGCCCAAATAAAATAGATTAAATATATAAGTGTAAAGCGGCTATTGAAAATTGCCTGTATAGCTTCTTTATACTTATTAATATTTACAAGTAAATACCCGAAAACCACCAAATCCACCACACTGGTATACAACCACTGAGCTCCCATTACATCGGCGCCGCCTAAATCGGGAATAAAATGTACTATTAAATATATAGCTGCGAAAAACAATAGTATATAATCAGGGCCTTTTTTCATATAATAAAACTACTATATTTATTGGATTTATTTTACTCTAACCTTCATAACCACTTTTTTAATGGATCCTTCCCCTATCATGGGTGCA
>CALPSK010000137.1 GCA_943326215.1 Sediminibacterium ginsengisoli
CCATGTCAATTACCTAATTTTCAAATACATTATTATGCCAAATAATATTAGAAAGCTTGAAAAAAGAAAAAATATTGCACTTGTTGCACACGACAATAAAAAGAAAGATCTTATAGACTGGGCTGTTTATAATAAAGAAGCGCTTTCTAAACATAGTCTTATTGCTACCGGTACCACGGGTAAGCTAATAGAGGAAGCGCTTGACCAACCGGTAAAAAAATTATTAAGCGGACCCCTTGGAGGAGACCAACAAATAGGCGCCATGATTGCCTCAGGAGATATTGATGTTATCTTTTTCTTCTTTGATCCAATGGAAGCACAACCCCACGATAGTGATGTGAAAGCCCTATTAAGACTAGCGGTTGCCTGGAACCTACCCATGGCCTGCGATAGATCCACAGCCGACTTTTTAATGACCTCTCGTTTCATGCAAGAGGTTTATGAAAACAAGCTACCAGATTACACCCATTATTTAAAAAGAAAAATTTAACCTATAATTTAAAACGCATTAATATTTTTATCTATGAAAAAAACAAGTTTAAAAAAAACAAGAATAGCCCTTGCGCTTTGTTTGATCTCATCATTTTTTCTGAGTATGAGCGCGCTTGCCCAAAACCAAATACTTGGTTTTAAAAACGCTGATAAACAAAATAAAATTGAAAAAGATTTTGATGCACAATTAAATGCAACAAGGGTTGAAAAAAATATTAAATTACTTTCTTCTGTTCCACACCATGTAGGTTCTGTAGGAGGAAAATTTGTTTCCGATCAAATTGTAAAAATATTTAAAGAGGCAGGCTGGGATACCAAAACAGAAGTCTATCAATTAATGTTTCCAACCCCTCTTACGCGTGTGCTTGAAATGTCTGGCGCCACCAACTATAAAGCAAAATTAAAAGAAACGCCGCTTAAAGAAGATGCAACATCTAATCAAGCCGATCAACTACCTACTTATAATTGCTGGAGCGCCGATGGCGATGTAACAGCTAATTTAGTTTTTGTAAATTATGGTTTACCAGAAGACTATGAAACGCTTGCTAAATATGGTATTGATGTAAAAGGAAAAATTGTGATTGCAAAATATGGTCGCAGCTGGAGAGGCATAAAGCCAAAAGTGGCACAAGAACATGGTGCCATTGGTTGTTTAATTTATTCAGATCCAATGGATGATGGCTATGGCGCAGGCGATGAATACCCCATTGGTTCTTTTAAAAATGATCAAACCGTTCAAAGAGGCTCTATCATGGACATGGTTATTTATCCTGGAGACCCCACCACTCCAAATATTGCTTCAACAGCTAATGCACCAAGAGTAGACCATAACGATGCTGTGAACTTATTGAAAATACCCGTACTACCTATTAGTTATGGCGATGCTGCTCCATTGTTAAAAGATATGGCAGGTCCTGTTGCCCCTAGAGAATGGGGAGGCGGACTTCCTTTTACTTATCATATTGGTCCAAGTAAATCAATGGTACATTTAAAATTAGCCTTTGATTGGAAACTAAGACCAGGTATAAATGTAATTGCAACTATTAAAGGATCAGAATTTCCCGATCAGTGGGTTATTAGAGGTAATCATCACGACGCCTGGGTTAATGGCGCTGCTGACCCCGTTAGTGGTATGGCCGCTGAATTAGAAGAAGCCATTGCTATTGGTGGATTATTAAAACAAGGATGGAGACCTAAAAGAACCTTAGTGTATTGTGCTTGGGATGCTGAAGAACCAGGATTAATGGGTTCTACAGAATGGGTGGAAGATCATGCAGCAGAATTACAAGCGAAAGCGGTTGCTTATATAAATTCTGATGGAAACGAAAGAGGATTTTTAGGTGTAGAGGGATCACATGCATTCTCTCCCTTGATTACAGAAATTAGTAAAACTGTAATGGATCCACAAACAGGTGTTACTGTTTTCGAAAGAGTTAAAGCAGCAAGAGCAACCAATGCAAGCAGTACTGCAGAAAAAAAAGAAGCCTATGCATCTACCAAATATCCACTAGGCGCAATGGGATCGGGCTCTGATTATTCTTCTTTCATACAACACTTAGGTATACCTTCTTTAAATATTGGTTATGGTGGTGAAGGAGAAGGCGGCGAGTATCATTCTATTTATGATTCTTATGATATGTATAAAAGATTCAAGGACCCCACCTTTATTTATGGAGTAACACTTGCACAAACAGCAGGAAGAGCCGCGCTAAGACTTGCAGATGCTGACGTTTTACCTTTTGATTATACAGCGCTTCACACTACCATTAAAGGATATATTAGTGAACTAATAAATAATGTAGATCAGTTAAGAGAGAAGACGCTTATTGAAAACGAATTGGTTAATAAAAAAGCCTATGTCTATGCAGCCGATCCTAGAGAAGCTTTAACCACACCAAAGCTTACGGCCGAAGTTCCCTACATAGATTTTTCTGCGATTTTAAATGCGCTTGCTAAACTAGAAAAAGCAGCAGCACATGTAGAAGAAATTAAAACAAGTGGCAATGCTACACAGCTGGCTACTTTAAATTCAAAAATTTATACAGCAGAACAAAAATTATTATCAGAAGCTGGTCTTCCACGCAGACCTTGGTTTAAGCATACCATTTATGCACCAGGTTTTTATACAGGATATGGTGTTAAAACCGTTCCTGGCGTGCGCGAAGCTATAGAACAAAAAAATTGGCCAGAAACCAAAGAACAAATAACAGAAACAGCTAAGGCTATCGAAAAACTTTCTATGTTTTTAGATGCACTATAGCATGTAAATTTGCCAATGCCTTTTCAATTAGAATCTACCTATACCCCGTCGGGCGATCAGCCTGCAGCCATACAAGCACTCACCGATGGGGTTTTAGAGGGAGAAAGATATCATACACTTTTAGGCGTAACGGGAAGTGGTAAAACATTTACCATTGCCAACCTTATACAAAATGTACAAAGGCCTACACTTGTTTTAACGCATAATAAAACATTGGTGGCCCAACTTTACGGAGAGTTCAAACAATTCTTCCCTAATAATGCAGTAGGTTATTTTGTTTCTTACTACGATTATTATCAACCCGAAGCTTATTTGCCAACTTCCGGCGTTTACATAGAAAAAGATTTAAGCATTAATGAAGAGCTTGATAAATTAAGATTACAAGCCACCGCACAATTATTAAGTGGACGCAGAGACATTATTATTGTAGCTAGCGTGAGTTGTATTTATGGTATGGGTAATCCTACTGAATATGAAAAAGGAATTATAAGAATTAGTGCAGGCATGGTTTTGCCAAGACAAGCTTTTTTACATGCACTTGTGAATAGTCTTTATCATAGAACAGTCACCGAATTTGATAGAGGCTCATTTAGAGTGAATGGCGATACAGTAGACATTCGACTACCCTATGTGGACTATGGATACCGCATTACATTTTTTGGAGATGAAATAGAATCTATTGAAAGTATAGAAGTGGAAAGCGGCAAAAGAATAGAGACCATGGAAAACGCCGCTATTTTTCCTGCCAATTTATATTTAGCCCCCAAGGACTTGGTCCAAGAAATTATTTATGAAATACAAGATGAAATGCGCGCGCAGGTAGAGTATTTTAAAAATACAGGCAAGCATATTGAGGCACAAAGAATAAAGGAGCGTGTTGAATATGATATTGAAATGATAAGAGAGTTGGGCTATTGCACGGGCATTGAAAACTACTCAAGGTTTTTTGATAGAAGAAACCCGGGTACCAGACCCTTTTGCTTATTAGATTATTTCCCCAAGGATTTTTTATGTGTAGTAGATGAAAGCCATGTTACCATTCCACAAATTTCAGGAATGTATGGAGGAGATAGAAGTAGAAAAATGAATTTAGTGGAATATGGTTTTAGACTTCCTAGTGCTATTGATAATCGTCCCTTAAACTTTAATGAATTTGAAAATATGGTAGGACAATCCATATTTGTAAGTGCCACACCGGGAGAATATGAACTAGAAAAAACTGCGGGCTTAATTATTGAACAAGTGGTAAGACCCACGGGGCTATTGGATCCCCCGATAGAAGTTAGGCCCACTAAAAATCAAATAGACGACTTATTAGAAGAAATTGCCATGCAGGTTGAAAAGGGAGACCGTGTTTTAGTAACCACCCTTACTAAAAAAATGGCCGAAGAAATGGA
>CALPSK010000138.1 GCA_943326215.1 Sediminibacterium ginsengisoli
AACAAATAATAGTTTAATAAATAAGAAAAGAAATTTCGTTGTTTATCTTGTACATATGATAAAAGATAGGATGGAAGTATTAAATTCTTGAAGAAATAATTTAATACAGAAGATATTTCATTTATTTTTCTCGTTTTGGATAATTTTTTATTACCAAAAATCACGTTAATAACAATTAATTCGAACCAGCTGTCAATAGTAATAGTGTGGTCATTTGCAAGCTCCTTCATGGATTCACTTAAAAATGAGTAGGTTTCTAATGAACCGACAATTTCAATAAAATGTTCATTGGATAAAAAAGAATTGTTTTCCAATGGATCTAACTGGTTGGCTGCTAAAAAGGTTATGAATTCTTTAATTTCAAATGAATGATATTTTTTTAATAATATGAAATTGAGTTGTATAAATTTATCAGTATCAAATACAGAAAAATTACCCTCTAAAAGAATTTTCCAAAAAGAATGAAGTAAAATAATACTTTTTGCCTCGTTGGAAGGTTGCTTAAAATTAGCTGGTAATGATTTTAATAAAGATTCTAATAAATCATAAACTTTCCAATCATTTTCATTTTTCCATAAATTTTCTAAAAAAACTTTAGTGACTTTTATAGAAAAAAATTGAATAAATCGATTTCTAAATAAAATTTGTGAGGAGGCAAAATGAAAAATTACCATTGCCTCTTTTGGATTTTTACGGAATAAATCCATCAATAGTTTATCTAATGATTTGGATAATAAATCTTTACCCCACCATGGTATAAAACCTCTTTTAATGACAAACTTTAAAAAATCAGCAATTCCGAAATCATTAGTCTCTAATTCATCCTCTAAATTATTCTTGGTGAATAAAGTGATGTCATTTTGATAACGTAAATTTTCTATTTGATCTGAAATTTTTTGTAATACAGTCAAATTAAATTCTTTAACTTGAATTTGACGTTTTAAGTCCTGTTCATAAAGCAGATAGGCTTTAGAATAAGTTATATGTAATTGGGTAGAAATCCTTTTTAAAAAGAGTTTTATCAATTCTGAAAACGAGATTGAATAATTATTAGCAACTAAGAAAGACAGTATAGATTTTTTAAAATCATTGCTTATTAAAATTTGAGTATTTAATTTACTATTAATTAAAAATAAAATAAAAGATTTCTGGACTTCACTAATTTTGACATCCAGACTAGGAGGAGTTATTAAAACTATTAATTGATTAAATTGGGAAGCTGGTAATAGATTATATAACCTATTAATCATATGAGCATTTAATTTAACCGATTTCAGATATTGAATAAATAAGTCTTTATGATAATTTATTAAAGCATCTAAAATTGATATAATATCATTCTGAGAATAATTGAATAATGAAATAGAAAAGGATCCCCTTTCGAGATAATAATGTAATACGGCTAATTGCTCTTTTATTGCTTCTTCACTATTTACTAATTTTTTATCTTTTTTATTAGTTGATGATTTCTGATTAATTACTATACTATTTGTTTCTTGTGCCAAGTAAAAAATATCATCATACAAATCAGATAAAATACGATTTTCTTTAATAGATTTATTTTCTCTCATTCCTTTATATAATAAAGAAATTAAATCATTAAATTGAAGATTATACAAAGTAGACACATTATATAAGTTTTGCTTCAAAAACTCACGTCTATTAAATACCCCACCCCTATTGTATATAATATAAGTTAAAATAACGTACCATAAGGACCGTTTAAATTCCTTTTCCTCTCCTTTTACAGTTTGCTTTACACGATTTAACTTTGTAACAGTAGTATGATATTGAAAAATATACTCAGCCTGAGAAGGTTCTAAAATTTGAATAATTTTTTTTACTACCGCTTCATGTAAGGTAAAGGCTAGTCGTTTTCTAACCGTTTCACTTCTTCCAATTTCATATAGTAATTTTCGAAATGCTGAGGGCGATTGATTAATAACTTGTAAAATAGAATCAGAAAAGTTAATCGAAGAAGATTCAGCCCACCAAGGAGCACGGCCATAAATTAAATAATACTTTACAAATGCCAATTGATTATCTGGGAAATTTTTGACTGTAAACAAATTATTGGACTGGGCAAGGTAGTTACCGCCTTCATTAAAATATTTACTAAAAGTGTCTTTTAAAGCAGCGAGTAATTTATCCTTAAATATAGTCTCTAGGTCTTCATATTTAATTACTCCTAAGTTTAAATCTAAATGATCAATTACAATAACAACTTCCTTTGGAATAATCGCATCGAAATAATTACTAATAGTGGGAATTGCTTGTAAATTAGCTATTGAACTAAATTTATTAAAAACTTCATGATTAGATTTATCCACATTGACCCTAACATCTAGGACCAATTTTTGTATAGAATTTGAAGCGGTAATCACATTATGATTTGTTCATTAAGGAGATTAAATCAAAACTTATTTTTTGAAAATCTTTTCCATTACTTACCTGAAGCATAGAAAGCCAATAAAAATATATATTTTCAAAATTTTTCATTTCATCTATAGTTAAATAGTTAATATTTAACTTCAAATGAATAGGGGTAAACTCAGAAATTATTTTATTAATATATTTCTTAAAATTTTCATCTTGAAAACGAGCTGGCCATTGGGGTATAAAAAAGCTGAGTTGACTATCAAAAAAGGCTTCTTCAATTTCATATCCATTTGAAAGACGAACTAATAAAACAATTTGTTCATTGATTAGTTTATAATCATTCTTTGAAAAATCCTTAAAAACAGATTCAATTTGAGCATAAATTGTAGTAATTATTTCTGGTGAAGCTTCCTCTAAACTAAGGCCTCTTAAATCAGAAATATCAAAATACTTGTTTAAGATGACTAATTTTTCTTTAACAGAAAGATCATTAATCTGAATTAATTCATGAACATAACTTAATAAATTATTTCTGTCAGCAAAAGAAAGCCAGTTATTATTCTTTAATATGACCGTAGCGCCATTTTTTAATAAAAACTGAAATCCAAAAGAGTTGCTTAATACATTAGGTAGTAACAAAATATTTTCTACAATATGAATCCCTTCAGACTGCAAACTAATATTTATAAAATATTGAACGGTTTTTTGAATTTTAATTTTAGCTTCTGACAGACTCTTTGATTTACCAACAACAACCCATTCTTTTTCTACAATTTGATTATATAAAATGAGATACCCCTCATTAGTAAAAACATTCGGCGTTATTTTAAAATTATCGTGATTACAAGCATCTCTAAAAATTAATTCATTCTGATGTTCAAATATCAATAATTCATTTTCGAAATCTAAATAGGTAGGATTATTCCTTGTATGCGATTGATTTCTAATAGTTATTACTTCATCTAAGAGTACTAATTTTCTTTCTACTTCAAAATCATTATCATCCGATGGCAAAGTATTATCTATTGAAATTTTAGTATCTTCTGAATTTGATAGAAACTTAAGCGTTGATTGATAAGGTGCATTATTAATAAAAAGAATTTTATATAACAAATGCATGAAATCAAATGTTTTGTTATCATTACTTTGATAATGAGTTCCTCTTGCTCTGTTAGCACTATAAGATACTATATTTTTTAAAAATTCAGATTTCCATAAAAGTACATCGTCATTTTTTTGAAGATTTTTTAATTGGTAGTAATGCTCAGCTAATTCTACAGGATAACTATTCAACGAATAATTAAATCTAGATAACATATGGTCTAGAAATGCATTTTTTCGATCTACATAATCACTATCAGACTCTACCAATCTAGTTAAGGTTTGCTGATATTGAACAATGGCAGTTTCATATTGTTTTTTCTTGAACAAGCCATTTTTATCAACAGGCAACATACTGATAAAACTTATCAAATCATTAATACCAGGCACATCCAAAATAGGTTGAGAGAAATAGGTATGGCTATGCTTTGCATCAATTTTATGAGAAAATAATTTATTTACAGAGGATAATTGACTCAAATAATTTCCCATTATTTGCTCAAATACAAGAAGATAGGCCTTTAATTGTTTTACAGCCGCTTTTCTATCATTCGATTCATTTCTACTAATCCCCTCAGTTCCAATACCCTAAATAATAGGAAAATGATGTTGGATAGAATGGTAATTTGAAATATTCCTGAATTGACC
>CALPSK010000139.1 GCA_943326215.1 Sediminibacterium ginsengisoli
GGAAATGAGATTGCTAAAATTGTAGATGGCTTAACCAAGATATCCACGGTGATGGATACCAATAGCAGTCAACAAGCAGAAAATTTCAAAAAAATTCTACTCACGCTTACCGATGATCCCAGAGTTATTTTAATTAAGCTAGCAGACAGACTTCATAACATGCGCACCCTTGATGCTATGAAACAAGAGAAGCAATTAAAAATTGCTTCTGAAACCATTTGGGTATACGCTCCTTTGGCACACCGTATGGGACTATACAATGTGAAAACAGAATTAGAGGATTTGTCCATGAAATACATGGAGCCTGCTATTTATAAAGAGATTGCCAAAAAATTAGCAGAAACAAAAAGAGAACGCACAAAATATATCAATGAATTCATTCGCCCTTTAAAAGAAAAATTATCTGCCGCTGGTTTTGATTTTGAAATTCAAGGACGTCCCAAAAGCATTCACTCTATTTGGAATAAAATAAAAAAGAAAGAAGTAAGCTTTGAAGAAGTGTATGATTTATTTGCCATTCGCGTTATTTTAAATGATGACTTAGACAAAGAAAAAGAAGATTGTTGGAAAGTCTATTCCATGGTCACCGATGAATATAGCCCTTCTCCGGAAAGACTAAGAGACTGGTTAAGTAATCCCAAAAGCAATGGATACGAAGCTCTACACACGACAGTGATGGGACCGCATGGAAAATGGGTGGAAGTGCAGATTAGAACCAAAAGAATGAATGAGATTGCTGAAAAAGGTTTGGCTGCGCATTTTAAATACAAAGAAGGTTCTCAAAATGAAGATAGATTCGATAAATGGTTTGTTCAAATTAGAGAAGCCCTTGGCAATCAACAAGAAGAAGGTATTGATTTTTTACAAGACTTTAAAACCTCTTTTTTAGCGGAAGAAATTTACGTGTACACTCCCAAAGGGGATGTAAAAATGTTACCCATTAACTCATCTGCATTAGATTTTGCTTTTTATATACATACGGCCATTGGTTCTAAATGTATTGGCGCGAAAGTGAATCATAAGCTTGTACCCATTAGCCATAAATTAAGAAGTGGGGACCAAATTGAAATTATTACAAGTAATAAGCAAAAGCCTACCGAGGACTGGTTAAGCAGTGTGGTAACGGCTAAGGCAAGAAATAGTATTAAAGATGCATTAAGAGAAGAGAAAAAAATTATTGCAGAAGAAGGCAAGTATACACTACAAAGAAAATTAGAAGGTATTGGTGCACTATACAATACTTACAATATTGACCAAGTCATGTACTATTATAAATTATCTAGTCAATTAGATCTTTTATTTAAAATAGCGACTAAAACCATTGACCTAAAAGAATTAAAATTATTTCAAGTTATTGGCGATAAGATTGAAGCCCCTAAACCAGTGAACCTTAGTCCTGAAATAAATGTAGAAAGCTCCGCCATGAAAGCGGCGTCTAAAAAGGATTCTGAGTTAATTATCTTTGGAGAGTCTAGCGATAAAATTAAATACACTTTAGGTAAATGTTGCAACCCTATTCCTGGAGATGATGTATTTGGATTTGTGAGTACAGGCAAGGGTTTAATTATTCATCGTAACAACTGCCCCAATGCTACGCAACTACTTGCCAACTATGGTCATAGAGTGGTGAAAACCAAGTGGGCTAAAAATAAAGAAATTTCCTTCCTAACGGGTCTTAGCATTATTGGCCTAGATGATGTTGGGGTGGTAAATAAGATTACCCATATTATCAGTGGAGAATTAAAGATAAACATAGCCGCCCTCACCATTGAGTCTACCGAAGGCTTGTTCAAGGGTACTATTAAAGTATATGTCCACGATAAGGATGAATTGGAAGAATTGGTAGAAAGAATTAAGTCCCTGAGCGGTATTCAACAAGTTATGCGATTTGACACCGAGACTGTGTAAAAGTTGAGCTAATTATTTTGGGTTTAAATAGGTAATAAACTTGCCAAGACTTATTTTTGCTCTCTCAAATACTCAAATATGGTAGATGTAATTTTAGGCCTCCAATGGGGCGATGAAGGAAAAGGAAAAATTGTAGATTATTTCGCTCCTAACTACGACATCATTGCGCGTTTTCAAGGTGGGCCGAATGCAGGTCATACTTTATATGTGAATGGCACTAAAATGGTTTTGCATCAAATACCTTCTGGTATATTTCACCAAGACAAGATAAATATTATAGGTAACGGCGTCGTACTTGATCCAGTTACTTTAAAAAAAGAATGCGATGCAGTGGCCGCCATGGGTGTGGATGTAAAAAAGAATTTATTTATCTCTGAGAGAACCAATATCATTATTCCTTCACACCGCGCATTAGATAAAGCTTCGGAACTAGCGAAGGGTGAAAGCAAAATAGGATCTACTTTAAAGGGTATAGGCCCTGCCTATATGGATAAGACGGGCCGTAATGCCTTAAGAGTAGGTGATTTATTAAATAAAAACTTCATTAGCAAGTATATTACTTTAAGAATGAAGCATCAGAAAATTTTAGATAGCTTTAATTTCAACGAAGATATTAGCGAAATGGAAACTGAGTTTTTCGAAGCCTTGGAGTTTCTAAAATCCATGAATATTATTAATTGTGAATATTTCATTAACGACCAAATTTCAAAAGGCAAAAAAGTATTGGCTGAAGGCGCACAAGGTTCTATGTTAGATATTGACTTTGGTACTTTTCCTTTCGTAACTTCTTCTAATACTATTTCTGCAGGTGTTTGTACTGGATTAGGTATTGCCCCAAAACTTATTAATGAAGTATTTGGTATTACAAAGGCTTATTGCACTAGAGTGGGTAGCGGACCCTTCCCTACCGAATTACATAACGAGACAGGAGAAGAATTAAGAAAACTAGGTAGCGAATTTGGAGCCACTACTGGCAGACCAAGAAGATGTGGATGGATTGACCTAGTAGCCCTTAAATACACTTGCATGATCAATGGTGTAACACAAATTATTATGACCAAGGCTGATATTCTAGATACATTTAAAGAATTAGAACTAGGTATCGCTTATGAAATGGAAGGCAAAGAGATAGATTATGTTCCTTTTCAGTTAGTAGGCACGCCGGTTGCACCTATTTGGAAGAAAATGCAGGGATGGAATACAGATACTACTAAAATGAAGTCTGAGAATGAATTACCTGCTACCATGAAAACTTACATAGACTTTATTAATAAATACTTAGGTGTTCCTGTAAAATATGTTTCCAACGGACCAGGAAGAGATCAAATCGTACATGTTTAATATTAATTATATTTACACTAAGTAATATTTAATTAAAATTTATTTCAATTATTTTAAAAAAAAGACTCATTTTTTTTGGTAAATACGATTTTGAGTTGAAATTTTACATTGTTAATTTTGTAATTACCTATGGCATTAAAAACTATCAAAGAAAAGAAAGCTGCTACACCCAAAAATGGTATTGTGAAAGCAGATAAAGCAAGTAAATCAGCTGCGAAGAAAAAAGACGTAGATGAAGACGACTTGGAGGATGAGGAGGATCTGAACGATGATTGGGAAAAGACAGAAGAAGATACTAGCTGGGATCCCGACTTTGAAGAATTTGATCTGCCTAAAAAAGCTTCCAAAAAACCAGGTAAGTTTAAACCATCAGACGACGACGATGACTTTAATTTGAATGATGATCTCAAAGATATTGATGACGATGATTTATTTGACGACAAAGATGAATTAGAAGACGATTTTTAGTAGTTCAATTTTAAGTAGTTAATAAGTCTAACTCAATAACACTAAGTTCTACACTTTTAATAGCTGAAAGCTATTTTTTATTAGAGGCCATCTGCTCTTTTGAAAAGCTTAATAAGCCCACTTCATTAAAACTAGCACTCATTACTTGTAAGCCAAATGGCATGCCATTACTATGCGTAAATAAGGGAATGGAAATAGCTGGTATACCCACCAAATTCGCAAACACCGTATAGATATCCGCTAAAAACATTTCCGTAGCACTATGGTTTTTTTCACCCAGACTAAAAGCGGTAGTAGGTACTGTAGGCGATAGTATTAAATCATATTTTGAAAACACAGTACTAGTTAAGTCCACTAATTTTTGTCTTACTTGTTGAGCCTTGGTAAAATAGGCATCGAAATAACCGGCA
>CALPSK010000140.1 GCA_943326215.1 Sediminibacterium ginsengisoli
ATCGTAGACTTTTGTTTTAGGCCTACTCATCTTTCTATTCAAAGTGCCTAAAGAATTAGCCCTTTGCATAAAATAGGCTTGCTCATCTTTAGCCGTTTTTAATTTCCAAAACTCATCAAAGGTTAGAGTAGAAGGCACTCTTTGCGCCTTGCCTGCAATTAAATCGGCAATAGAATATGTTTTTGTAGCGGGATCATAATCGACCCTGCGTTTTACCACGCTGGTGTCCGATAAATCAAAAGGGTTATTACTAGGTTGAGATAAAAAATCACCTCTTCTATCTTTTATAGTATAATGCAAAGAATCTCTTCCATAATAAACTCTAACACTGTCCTTTGTTTTTTTATTTGCTAGTGTATCTTTAATGGTATCTTTGAAGGGAACTTGCAAAGCTTTTGATTGCGCTAACAATTCACTCCCCCAAAGAAGTAATAAGCCTGACAATAAAATTGTTTGGAAAAGTTTCAAAGAAAAAATTTGAAGTTTTAAATTAACAGTTTTTAAGTGCTGCCTTAATCAAAGATTCTAAACTCATTTCAGCACCTTCTGCTTGTATGGTTTTGTCAACTGCTTTTTCAGCCACTGCTTTTTGAATACCTAAAGAAACAAGCGCTTGCACTGCATCTTGATGAGGCGTGTTCTTATTGGTTAAAGCAAATCCTCCGTTTGGATTATTGGCCACATTCATTTTAGAAAGTTTATCTCTTAATTCAAGTACTAATCTTTCTGCCGATTTTTTTCCTATGCCTTTAATTTGTTCTAGTTGTCTTGCTTCACCTTGTACAATGGCTCTAATAATTTCATCGGGGCGCATACCAGATAACATCATTCTTGCGGTGCTTGCACCCACCCCTGAAACACTAATTAATAGAAGAAATAATTCCTTTTCTTGTTGCTCATGAAAACCAAAAAGCACTTGTGCATTTTCAGTAATATGCAAGTAAGTATGAAGCATGCCTTTTTCCTTTTTGGAAATGGCTTCGTAGGTATGTAAACTAATATTTACTTCATATCCTACACCACCCACATCAACGATAAGTTTGGCAGGGGTAACTTGAACAAATTGGCCTTGTAAAAATGCTATCATAATACGTTCAAAATTAACAAATAAGCAACGAAAAATGCCCATTTGAACCAATTCTTAACCAAAAAATCAGATATTTGTAAGCTAAAATAAATGATATTCCATGACGCCTACTTTAAGAGCCGCGATTACTGCCGTTGGAGGATATGTCCCAGAGACAAAATTGACCAATTTCGACCTTGAAAAAATGGTGGACACCAACGATGAGTGGATTAAATCTAGAACAGGTATTTCTGAAAGAAGAATTCTTCGTGAGCCAGGCAAGGCAAGTTCTGATATGGGAACAGAAGCAATACTAGAAATAATTCGAAAGAAAAAACTCGACCCTTTAGAAATTGACTGTATTATTTGTGCAACAGTAACGCCCGACATGCCCTTTCCTTCTACCGCTAATCTAATGGGTGATAAAGTGGGTGCCAAAAATGCTTTTGGTTTTGATTTAAGTGCTGCCTGTAGTGGATTTTTATTTGCACTCAGTACTGGTGCAAGTTTTATTGAAACAGGTAGGTATAAAAAAGTAATTGTAGTGGGTGTTGATAAAATGAGTTCCATTATTGACTATACGGATAGAACCACTTGTATAATATTTGGCGATGGCGCGGGTGCCGTTTTATTAGAACCATGTACCGATGGTTTAGGATTTCAAGATGCTATTTTAAAAAGCGATGGTAGTGGTGCAAAATATTTAAACTTAAAAGCAGGCGGAAGTTTAAAGCCAGCCAGTATTGAAACCGTGATGGCGAAGGAACATTTTGCATTTCAAGATGGACAACCTGTATTTAAGTTTGCCGTGAAAGGCATGGCCGATGTAAGTGCAGAGCTAATGGAAAAACATAAATTAACGGGAGATGATATTGCATGGCTAGTGCCGCACCAGGCCAACTTGCGTATTATTGATGCCACCGCCAATAGAATGGGACTTAGCACGGAAAAAGTAATGATAAATATTCAAAAGTACGGAAACACAACAGCAGCCACCATACCACTATGTTTATGGGATTGGGAAAAGCAATTAAACAAAGGCGACAATTTAATTTTAGCAGCTTTTGGTGGCGGTTTTACCTGGGGGGCGAGCTGGATAAAATGGGCTTATTAATGTATATTTAGAAAACTGATGTAAAAGATAAAATAAAAGATACCATGAAAAACAAAAAGTTTAAAGGCATTAGCACTTTAACATTACATACAGCCAATAAAGAGAATAACAATTCTTCTCATACCACTCCTATATACGCCAGTTCAACTTTTACTTTTGAAACCGCTGAAGAAGGCATGGAGCGTTTTGCAGGCACAGATAAAACAAAATTATATACAAGATGGGGCAACCCTACTTTTGCTGCAGCAGAACAAACCTTAGAAGCATTAGAAGCACACGGATTAACCAATGAAAAAGGAGAACCTCTTCAATTAAAAGCATTACTTCATTCAAGTGGACAAGCTGCTATGACCACTTTATTTTTTAGCAACCTTAGCGCAGGCGATACATTGATCTCGCATTATTCATTATACGGAGGCTCTCAAGAATTAATGCAAAAAGTATTGGTTGAAGCTGGTGTGAAAATTATTTTGATTGATATTCATAATGAACAAGTTTTAATTGATACCATTAAAGCCAATCCAAGTACTAAATTGATTCATTTAGAAACACCTGCGAATCCTACATTACAATGTGTGGACATTCAAGCGATATGCACGATTGCAAAAGCCCATGGTATTAAAGTATCGGTGGACAATACCGTTGCTACCCCTTATTTACAGCAACCCTTTGCTTTAGGAGCAGATTTTGTATTTCATTCTGCCACTAAATTTTTAAACGGGCATGGATCCGCATTGCATGGTGTAATGTTAGGAAAGGATTTGGAATTCATGAACAAGAAAGCATGGAAATGGCATGCCTTAATGGGTGGCAATAGCAATGCCTTTGATGCCTACTTATTAATACAAGGCATGAAGACTTTAGAAATTAGAATGGAAAGACATTGTAGTAATACAGCAAAAGTGGCTAATTTTTTAGCAGCACATCCTGCTATTGCACATGTTAATTATACAGGACTTACAACACATCCACAACACGCCATTGCAAAAAAACAAATGAAACAGCATGCACCCTTAATTAGTTTTGAATTAAAAGGAGGCATTGAAGCGGGTAAGAAATTCATTAACGCAGTGGAAGTTTGCACGCGTGCGGTATCATTAGGCACTGTGGACACCTTGGTGTCACATCCTGCAAGCATGACCCATATGTCCATACCAAAAGAAGAGAGAATTAAATATGGTATTACCGATGGTTTAATTAGAATGAGCGTAGGGATTGAAAATATAGAAGACCTAGAAGCAGATTTAGCACAAGCATTGGCTAAAGCGTCTTTGTAGTTTAAAAAAAGCCAAACACTATTAATAAGTTCTTATGGAAATAAAAATTCGCAAAGCAGTTCGTGAAGATTGTGCCCGTATGATGGAATTGATCCAAGAACTAGCTACTTACGAAAAAGCGCCAGACGAAGTCACTGTATCTCTTTCCCATTTTGAAGAAAGTGGATTTGGCGAAAACCCAGTCTGGTGGGCCTTTGTAGCAGAAGTGAGTGGTGTAGTGGTGGGTATGGCTTTATACTATGTGCGATATTCTACTTGGAAAGGACAAAGAATGTATTTAGAAGATATATTAGTTACAGAAGAAATGCGCGGCAAAAAAATTGGCGGCATGTTGTTTGATACTTTAATACAAGAAGCAAAAGAAAAAAAATTTATGGGAATGAACTGGCAGGTATTAGATTGGAACGAACCCGCTATTAACTTTTATAAAAAATACAATGCAAATTTTGACCCTGAATGGGTGAACTGTTCTATCGTATTTTAGATATACTAAATTTTAATCAAAAATAGTTCTGAACAAGTTGGTTTTTTTTCTGCCAAAGGAGGTGGATAATGATAATTCATAACTATTTGTTCTAATAGTAGAAGCTGTTTTATTAGTATTATAAAAATCAAAACTGACTCCAAAAATATACTTATTAGA